>JBDLJN010000090.1:0-11978 GCA_039714335.1 Planctomycetota bacterium | reverse complement strand
TACCGCCGAAGCAAAAGTGAACTGGCGATTCACTACTGAGGATGCCCGGATAAAACTAAAAAGACTATATCCATCAATTAAAGTGTAATGAAGCACTAGAACTACAACTGCTGTACAACCACAAACATCAATAGCCCCTGAAATGGCAAAGTTCAGAATTCTTTAAAGCCTTTATTATTAAGGGCTTAAAAATTTCCAAAAAATGCAAACATTTTTAATATCTGTTTGACACCGGGCCACCGATAATTTGGCCCTTGCCGCCCGTCGCTCTGGCAAGGCGTTTATTATTCCGGTAGATTTAAAGCATACTTTGATCTGCGCTCGCAGTAAAACTCGCAGTGAATTTGTACAGGTGGTGTCATTTCGGGTCATTTGCTGGCAATTTTAGTAGAGTGTATAAAGACCAGAAATGTCAGCTAAAGTGGCCCTAACCCTTGAGCACAGGCGGAGTTAGGCATATCCTGACAGGTGTTGTCAGGCGCAGGCAAAAAGCGGGCGATCGGAATCGAACCGACATGACCAGCTTGGAAGGCTGGGGCTTTACCATTAAGCTACGCCCGCAAGTCTTTTTTATAAAAAAACTTACATTAAAGCACCAGCTTCACAAGCTGGCTGTTTCCACTCAAAACACCTCTCCTTACGATCTCTTCACGCCCTATTTATAAAATTTTGTTGCCAGTAAATATGAGCATTATTTGAACGGGAATATACTCATTACAAAAGCAAAACTCAAGAAATAATTCATGAAATCTGTGAATTATTTCAGAATACAACAGGCGCTAAAATATTGATACGGATTATCCGGTCAGTTTTGCCAAAGCAGCCGCAATGTTATCCAGCGAGGCCTGATTCGGCAGTTTTAGTTTTAGTTCGACCTGCCCCTGATTATTTGTTTCGAGGCATTCCTGAAGATGCGTTTTTATTACATTCGTTTTCTGTTTCAGCATCTGTTCATCTGCTTGCTGCGGAATGATTTCTCCAAGCAAATTGAATGCCGAGCTGAAAAGCTCTCCCGCGGCGACGGCGATTTTCTCTTTGTGAACGATTTTATCGGCTTGCCGCTTCTGTTTTTCCTGTTCGCTGATATCCAGCGGAGCGTCTTCCGGGCGTCCCAGCAGGATTTCCAGTTTATGTTTCAACTCTTCGGTCCCGCTTGCCATATCGACTTCCTTTATATCACTGTTAATATCCAGCGAAGCCAGAGCAACTTCTTTTTTGGCGGCAAGCGTGCCGAGCATTCCCTCTTCGATGGTATCCTCCGTCACCAGGATATAAACCTGCACAGGGTTTTTCTGTCCCATACGGTGAGCACGGGCGACCCGCTGTTCCAGGACCGCCGGATTCCACGGCAGATCAACGTTAATGACCGTATTGGCTGCCTGCAGATTCAGACCGGTGGAACCGGCATTGGTCGTGATGAATAATTTACAATTCGGATCCTGACAAAATTTTTGAACAAGTTGGGCGCGTTTCTTCTGCGGCACCGAGCCGTCCAATCGAACATAATCCATTTTCAGCTTTTTCAAGATTGGCTCAATCAGGCCAAGCATGGTCGTCCATTCGGAAAACAGCACAATCTTGCGGTTCTCTTCGGCATTCAATTCTTCAAGTAATCCCCGCAGATAGTCAAGTTTTGTCGAATATCCCGGCGGCTGTTTATCAACCAGGAACGTGCTGTCGGCGGCCATTCGACAGACTAACAGTGCCTTTTGCAGTCGCAGCAAATCCATCTCTGAAATATAGGATTTATTGACAATGGACTGAATAATCATTTTCTGGCCGCGATTGATCTCATATTGTTCCTCGCTTGGGGCAATACGCACAACTTCATCGGTCCGCAGCGGCAGTTGTTTCATAACCTCACTTCGTGTTCGCCGAAGTAAAATAGGCGACAGTTTCTCTCGTAGTTTATCAAGTCTTTTGTATCCCAACAGTTTGCCTTTTTCATCCACCACCCGATGCGTATTGAAAAACCGGAAAGACGGTCCCAGCCGCCGGTCGTCCACAAACTCCACCACCGAAAACAGGTCATCCAGCCGATTCTCCAAAGGCGTCCCGGAAAGCACCAACGCAAACCGACTGCGCAAGGACTTTATCATCTGAGATGTCTTGGCTTCCCAGTTTTTTATCCGCTGACCTTCATCGAGAATAATCAAGTCCCACTGGATTTCTTCGATGGATTTAATATCCCGCAAAACCTGTTCATAGTTGCAGATTGTAAAGAAGCAATCGTTGTCGTACTGCATTGCCCGCTGCTGTGCCGGACCCAGTATTAGCTGACAGCCCTTATCGGAAAAACGGTGGATTTCGCTGCGCCATTGAGATTTTAGTGACGTGGGGCAAACGACCAACACTTTTTTAACCGAAGATTCGCGCGACAACAGTTCCGCGGCCCCAATACCCTGTATTGTTTTGCCAAGCCCCATGTCGTCGGCCAGAACCGCCCGTCCGGCACCGACGGCAAACGCGATCCCGTCAAGCTGATAAGGCAGCAGTTCCGTTTTAAGCAGTGTTTTTCGCAACGGATGGCCGCTGGGATTTTTGCGGATTTTTTCAACCAGATTCGTAATCCGCTGCCGGTGAAGCAAAAACTCGATATACTCGGCCGCGTCGGGATAAATGATAACATCCTGGCCCGCGGCTTCAAGTTTGCGAACTACACCCAGCAGTTTGCCCGTGCCCTGTAAGCTACGCCCGCATGGGAGAGCGGATTATACAGTCCCAATCACCCACTGGCAAGACGATATTCGGATTTTTTCTCCGGCAATCTCACCCCGAAAGGTTCTGTTTGCATTATCACCGTTTTTCGGCTATAGTCACACCGTGGTTTACTAATAAAACCGTATCACCATGGAGCATAAGTTATGTCGACCAAAGAAGTTGCCGCATTGGCTCGCCAGGTGTCAACCCGGCTGGCCGCGACAAAAACAACTCAAAAAAACCAAACATTGGAAGCTGTTCGCAAGGCACTGCTGGACAATGCGGATACGATCATCGCCGCCAATGCAGAGGATCTGGCCCAGGCCCAAAAGGACAACTTAGAAGCCCCCCTGCTCAAACGGCTGAAATTCGACCAGAGCAAGATCGGCAGCGTCTGTGAGGGCATCGAAAGTTTGATCGCCCTCGACGACCCCGTTGGCCAGACGCTCGCCGCGACCGAACTGGACAACGGACTGGAACTGTATAAAGTGTCCTGCCCTATCGGCGTGATCGGGGTCATTTTTGAGTCCCGGCCCGATGCGCTCGTACAGATTTCCACGCTGTGTCTGAAGAGCAGCAACGCCGTCCTGCTCAAGGGCGGCTCGGAAGCGTTGCGAACCAACCGGATATTGGCCGAAACCATCTCAAAAGCAACTGTCACTGCCGGGATGCCCGACGGTTGGCTGGGGTTGCTGGAAACACGCGGCGATGTCGCCGAGATGCTGAATCTGGATGACGACATCGATCTGATTATTCCCCGCGGCAGCAATGAATTCGTTAAGCATATCATGAACAACAGCAACATCCCTGTCCTCGGCCACGCCGATGGGATTTGCCATGTGTATATCGACGCGGAGGCGGATATCGATATGGCGGTCAATATCGCCGTCGATTCCAAGTGCCAGTATGTCGCTGTCTGCAATGCGGAAGAAACGCTGCTGGTCCATGAAAAGATCGCCGCCGATATCCTGCCCAAACTCAAAGAGGCATTGGAGGCCAAAGGCGTTGAAATCCGCGGCTGCGAGAAGACTCGAGCGGTCATTGATGTCAACGCCGCCACCGATGCCGACTGGAAAACCGAATACCTCGACTATATACTGTCAGTCCGCGTGGTGGATTCTCTGGAAACGGCCATCAACCATATCAACACCTACGGTTCCGGCCATACCGACGCGATCGTGACGGGCAGCAAGGAAACCGCAATGGTCTTTATGGATCTTGTCGATTCCGGCGATGTCTTCTGGAACGCCAGCACACGATTCAGCGATGGATTCCGCTACGGCCTGGGCGCCGAAGTCGGCATCAGCACCAACAAGATACACGCCCGCGGCCCCGTGGGCCTGGAAGGCCTGCTCATCTACAAGTGGCGGCTGATCGGCAACGGCCATATCGTCGAAGACTATTCGTCCGGCGACAAAAAGTTCACGCATAAAAAACTGAATAAGAACTGGATCGATTAACCATGCGAAATTTCGAACAGGTCAAACGCGTTGTCATCAAAGTCGGCACCAGTACACTCAGCACCGCCGATGGTGTCAATCGCGCGTATATTCAGACGCTGGCCAAACAGGTCGCATGGCTTGTCAGCACCGGTCGACAGGTTTTGATCGTTTCCAGCGGCGCCATCGGCATGGGCGCCAGGCAGTTGAAAATGGACGGGCCTGTAACAGACATGAAACTGCGGCAGGCCTGCGCGGCGACTGGACAGCCTCTGCTGATGCGCGCCTATCACGAAGCGTTTTCCGATGTCGGGTTAACCGTTTCGCAGGTACTGCTGACTGCCGAGGTGCTGGACAAACGAAAGACCTATCTGAATCTTCGAAACGCCATCGAAGGACTGCTGAAACTTGGGACCGTGCCCATTGTCAATGAAAACGACTGTGTCTCGACTGACGAGATCGGAACGGCATTCGGCGACAATGACAAACTCAGCGCCCTGGTCGCCAGCAAGATCGATGCGGATTTGCTGATCATGCTGACCGACATTGACGCGCTGTATGACAAGGACCCTCGAAAGCACGATGACGCCAAGGCCCTGCCGCAGGTTCAGGAAATCACCGATGAGATCATCAAAGCCGCCGGTAAACGCGGCAGTACGCATTCAACCGGTGGAATGAAGACCAAATTGGCTGCCGCCAGGATCGCCTCAACCGCGGGATGCCGGATGGTACTGGCCGATGGAAGCCGGTCGGATATTATCCAAAAAATCATGGAAGGCCACCAAGTCGGAACTGTTTTCGCTGCCGATGCGCAAACCTTGTCCAACCGGGCCAGGTGGATCTTGCACAGCAAGCCGGAAGGAACGATCCATCTGGACGAAGGCGCGATCCATGCCATCCGCAACCGAAAAAGCTTACTGCCCAGCGGTGTTACAAATGTCGAGGGCACATTTCCCGCCGGCGCAGTGGTCATGCTCAACGATGCGGCCAAAGCCGTCGTCAGTCTCAGTTCCGATGAGTTGGCCCGGCTTGCCGGACAGCACAGCGACAAAATCCGCGAACTGCTCGGCCCGGACCGCCGGGATGTGGTGGCCGTCCCCGAAGATATCGTTTTACTGGACAGCGAAAAAAAGATTTGACGCAAAGCCGGGCATTGGCTATAGTGCCCTGTTCTAAAGCCGGAGTGGCGGAATTGGCAGACGCGCGGGATTCAAAATCCCGTTCCCCTTGGGGAGTGTGGGTTCAAGTCCCACCTCCGGTATTCCCATATCACAAGTACTACGATTTCATCCCCGTTGCCCGTTTTAAATAGGCAAGCTGCGGTTTGGTCAGGCGTTTATAGTTCCCCGCCGCAATCCCTTTCAGGACAATATCGCCAATCTGGGTGCGTTTGAGCGACTTGACCTTATAACCCAATTGGGAGAACATACGGCGAATCTGCCGATTCAGGCCCTGGCTGATGATGACCTGAAGCGTCGTTTCGGTATGGCTTCTCCGGACAATCTTTACCGCAGCGCCCTGCGTCTTTCCCTCGGCAAGCCACACGCCTTTTTTCAGTTTTTCAACATCGCTCCCTTCCACACGACCTCGAACAACAATGTGATAGGTTTTCGGCAGTTCATACTTCGGATGGGTCAACCGGTTGACCAGTTCCGAATCGTTGGTCAGAATGATCGCCCCGGTCGTGTCCACATCGAGCCGCCCTACGCACACGATCCGTTCCGGACAATCGATCAGGTCAATCGCTTTTTTCCGCCGCTGTGGGTCTGAATTCGTACAGATCACCCCTTTGGGCTTATTTAGCAAAAAATAGATCTTTTCCGGCTGCTTGATCCGCTGGCCATTGACCCGGATATCATCATTGATAGGGTCCGCGAACGCTGGCAGCTCATCAATGATCTCGCCGTTAACGATCACTGAGTGGTCAAGAATCAGTTCTTCACACTTTCGACGGGAATCAATGCCCGCCGCGGCGAGAATCTTCTGCAACCGCTGTTTGCCCGCCGGAACCGAAGATTTTGTGCTTTTGGACCTTTTTACTTTCTTTTTCATGCATCTTTCTCGAAATTATTGATAATTACTCACACTGACCGAAAATCAGGCATTTTACAATATAAGATTTTATCTTAAAAGATGTTACAGGTTTTTCAAAAAGACATTAAAAAACCCTCGCCCGATAGGGCGAATCCTCAACTACGCACTAAAAACTCTCAAACTGACCATCGGTCAGTTTGAGTAATTAGATTATAGACGAACAATTCGGTTCCCGGCAAGATAATTGCTCCCGAAATTAAAGCCGCAACGCAATTATATGCTGTCAATACCTCCTAAATCCCCCAAACCCTCAAATGAGATCGGTTTTTTCTTGACGAGCAGGACCAAAAAGCCGATACTATAGTGTTTAACGTCCGTTCGTTCCAAGGAATAATCCGTCTTTATTACTATTTTTTAAGGGGTTGAGAGTATGGCAGCTCGCCAAGCCAATCAAAGTAACGCGATGATGTACGCACTGGTCATATTCATCGCATTGTTTATTATCGCAACGGTCGTCGCAGTGATTTACTACGTCAAGTCCGAAGAGTTTCGCACACAGGCTCAGGACGCCGAAGACGATCTGCAGAAAATCGTTTTTTCCTCAGAGAATCCGGCCAAAATCGTCGGCAAGCCGACAGAGAGCAAGTCCTATCTGGGAACAATGCAGGAAATCGTCGACACCTTGTATTCGTTTATTCTGGGCAAGGAACCATTGAAAGATGCACCTGCAACTGTAAAGTTCAATGAAATATCGATGAAGATAACCGAGATGAACAACTTGGTTCTGGGCTCCGACGTCAACCCCGCCTACGGTCCCGACGATGTTGCACTGCTGAAAACAATCGAAGAACTCAAACAAAAACTGGAAACCGCCCGCGCTGAAGCCGCCAGCTTGGACCAGATCAGTCAAGGGTTAAAAAACGATCTGCAAAACGCCGCTGCCAATGCGGAAAAGGGCGAGCAAAATCTCTTAGCCGAGTTAAACAAGTTCCAGGTCCAAGTCGATCAGATCCGCGACCAGTTTGACGCACTCAAGCAGGACATGCAGAACGCCACCGACGAACAGGTTGCGGATTTACAGAAAAAAATCGATGAGGGACAGGCCGATCTGCGTGCAAAACAACAGGAACTGGAGCAAACCGAAGAGAAACTCGATGGCAGCGATACGCTGCTGAAAGAGGCATTGGCGAAGTTGGATGACATCGGGTCCAAAGCGGACAAAGAAATACAAGTCTATCAGCCCGATGCACAGATCATCCGAATTGATCCGCAAAACAGCATTGTCTATCTGGACGCCGGTGTGAAGGACCATGTCTATCGCGGCCTGACATTCGCGATCTATGACCGCAACAAACCGCCTCTGGAAGACGGAAAAGGAAAAGCCGAGATCGAGGTCTTTCGGGTCGAAGAAAAGATCAGTGTTGCACGGATCGTCAAATCCGACAACAACAACCCCGTGATCGAAGAAGATATTGTCTCAAACCTGATCTGGGACCGCAAGATGGCAAATCATTTTGTTGTCGCCGGCGAATTTGATTTTAACAATGACGGCCGCATTGATCCGGACGGCGACCAGCGAATTATCGAGATGATCGAACGCTGGGGCGGTCAGGTTGACGATGCGATCACGGTCGACACCGATTTTCTCATCATTGGAGTCAAACCGGCCACACTCAAACGCCCGAGCGCGGATGAACTGGATATTGACCCGATGGCCCAGCAGCGATATGAAAAGTCGCTTCAGAAAGCACAGGACTACAAACAGACATTGGACAATGCGGCCAATCTCAGTATTCCGGTCTTCAATCAGAAACGCTTTTTGTACCTGATCGGCTACGACACACTCATACACAAAAACCCGATGCTGTAAAACATCGGTGCCGTCAAACGTCAATGACGGTCAAAACCACCAAAAAAAAAGGCGGACCTGAAAAGGCCCGCCTTTTCTATGCCGTTGGCGTAACGCCTATATCTGCGACGAAGACCCGCCCGGTCGCTGTTCGGGAATCGGGATTCTCAACAAATCCTTTTTTCAGTGCGACAAAGGTTACCGTCGCCGCCGCTTCGATACTGACCGGTAGCGGCCCGCCGGCATCACAATCCAACCCGGAGGGAATATCCACAGCCACAATAGGGATATTGTGCGAATTGATACAGCTTATCAAAAGGGCCATAGAACTTTTCAACTCACCCTGCAAACCCGTTCCCAATAACGCATCCACCAGCAGGCCACAATGGTCGATCGCATCTTCAACATCCCTGCACAACGTATCCAATTCAATATCCAGCACCTGTATCGGCAGGTTCGTCTTACCGCAGATATCAAAATTGACCTTCGCATCGCCGGTAATTTTCGCCGGGTCCGCACACAGCACTACTTTTACTGATATGCCGTGATTGAACAGATGCCGCGCGATCACAAACCCATCCCCGCCGTTATTGCCGCCTCCGCAGAAAACACAAACGCCGGCTTTGACCTGCTCAGAAAAATGTTCAAGAATGACCTGCGTGCAATTCCTCGCGGCGTTTTCCATCAGCACCACGCCGGGAATGCCCATCTCATGAATCGCCCACGCATCAAAACCAAGCACCGTTTGCCAGTCCATCACTGCAAAATCACTCGTATTTCCACCCGTCCATTCTTTCATACGGTTAATTATATCACTAACTCGAACACCGTCAATTGACATCTCCCAAATAATCCGCTACCATAGACCCCATGCATATCCTGCTGACCAATGACGATGGTATCTTCGCACCGGGACTGGCGGCCCTTTACAAACGCCTGACCGGTTTAGGCAGCGTCACTGTTGCCGCCCCGTCCGATGTTCAATCCGGCGCCGGACACGCTATTTCCCTGAGCGAGATACGATGCAGATGCCTGAATGTTGACGGACTGTTCGAAGGGTACAGCGTCGACGGTTCCCCCGCCGACTGTGTCAAGCTGGCTCTGAACGAGTTGGTTGGGCCCGGCGATCCGATCGATCTGGTCATTTCCGGCATGAACCATGGCGCCAATGTCGGCATCAACGTCTTTTATTCCGGCACGGTTGCGGGCGCGATCGAGGCAGCGTTTTACAACCTGCCCGCGATTGCCGTCAGTGCCGCCTTTGATGACCCCATGGATTTCGAAGCCGCCGCGGATCATGCGTTTGCCGTGATTAACCAGTTAATCGATCTGCCCGCCGGACACGTCGCCAACCTGAATGTCCCCCAATTGTCCAAAGGCACCCCCAGGGGCATTCGCATCGTGCCGCAATCCATTCACGGTTTCGACGAGCAATATCAGATCCGAACTGACCAGACCGGCCAAAAAATATATCAGCTCACCGGCGGCAACCACCGCGACCCGCACGACGGCGGCTGGACCGATGTCACCGCCCTGCAGGCAGGCCATATCACGCTGACCTGCCTGCGGCAGGAACTGACCGACAGCGAAGGAAATCGCCTGTTGAGCCAAAAACGATTTCAACTCGAACCTTAGATGAGGAATTCGCCATGTGGAACATCTTTGAAAACTGCTGGCTGCTGCTGACACTGGCCGGGATCGCTTGGGTCGTCGCGTCCGTCATTCGACAGGAAAAACCCGAATGGGGGTATAAACCGCTGCTGGTCCCGCTGCTGCTGGCGGCATTGGCGTTTGGACTCGATTATGCGTTCACAACCGATTACGAAGCTGTCAGTTCGATCATCCCGGCATGTAAACGCGCCGCAGTCGCGGGGGATCCGGTTCGCATCATGGAACTCATCAGCCCTGATTACAAGGATAGATACCACCGGGACAAAGCAGCGTTAAATAACAGGGTCCGGCATATCATCACCGGATCATCCATCAACAGGATCCGCACCCAGTCGCATACTGTTTCCATCGATGGAATTAAGGCACAAAGTGAATTGGGGATCGCCGTACACCTAAACAATGACAGCCGTTACGCTGGTTACGGCAACTTTTTTCTGATAGAAATGGCGTTCGAGTATGAAAAGATCGCCGACAAATGGTACATTCGTCGTATGGCTTTGACCTCTGTCAACAACCAGCCCATGGGTTGGACTGATGTGCCTTAACCCTCCCGACAGCTCCGTCACAACCGAGCCGTATTAACCGGTACAGACCGTTGACTTCTTGCGTTCTAAAATGCCTTCGATCTTTTCGAGCAGTTCGCTCAGATCAAACGGCTTGATGATGTAATCTTCGATCTCGCAGGCCTTGGCGCGGGCGATATCCTGTGCCTGGCTGCGGGCCGTGAGCATAATAACGGAAATGTTCTTACCCCAGTCGGCCTGCCGCAGATTCTCAAGGGCTTCGTGGCCGTCCATCACGGGCATGATCACATCCAGCAGGATCAGATCGGGAGATTCACGCTTTGCAACTTCCAGACCTTCCTGGCCGTTGCAGGCGGTGAAAACCGTATATTCATTCATCTCAAGACGATCCTTAAGCGTCTGAGCGATATTCGGTTCATCGTCAACCACCAAAATTTTCGTCTTGCACGACTTCTTGCCAAATCCGAAAAAATCAAACATTTTACTTCTCCAAATCGAACTCTTTTTGGTAACCTTCTTCGCCGCCGCCGGACTCGTTTCGCCCTTTTCCAACAACGACACGCTTTACACTTCGGCAAATTTGAAGGCGTGAAGAACCAGTATTTTATTTTTTTGTAAAAAACTCGAAAATGGAGTCCGATAAATGAAGCCCGAAGGGCTTTAGATGGGCTGGGGCATTTTCAACCGGGGATTTATCTCCCTGGCTGCTGTATGGCGAGCCGTCGGCTCTGACAACGAATTGCTTTTTCTGTATTTTTGTTTACGCGGATTCTTTTTGGGCGTCTTGGGCCTGTTCAAACAAATCGACTTTGCCCTCAACCACATCGGGGGTAATCGTATATTCACCCGGTTTGGGCTCTTCCGGCAGCTGATACATCAAGCCGACCATCAGTTCTTCCATGATCGCGCGCAGTGCCCGGGCACCGGTATCGCGTTTGATCGCTTTTTGGGCAACCAGCCTCAACGCTTCATCGGTAAACTTCAATTCCGCCTCTTCCATCTCAAAGAGCTTTTGGTACTGGCGAATGAGTGCATTCTTCGGCTTGGTCAGTATCTCCACCAGCGCCGCTTCATCCAGTGCCGACAGCGTTGTAATAATCGGCAGCCGCCCGACCATTTCCGGGATCATCCCGTAGGAAATGACATCTTCCGGCGTGGCCTGCGCGATGATCTCGCTGTAGTCGGCCTTTTTATCGTGATGGGCCTCATGCTCGCTGCCGAAGCCAATCATGCGTTTGCCCAGCCGCTTTTTGACAATGTTGTCCAGGCCGACGAAAGTGCCGCCGCAGATGAACATGATCTGCGAGGTGTCGATCTGGATATACTGCTGTTCGGGATGTTTGCGTCCGCCCTGCGGCGGGATATTCGCGGTGGTACCTTCCAGCATTTTCAGCAGCGCCTGCTGGACGCCCTCGCCGGACACATCGCGGGTGATCGAAACATTCTGATTGGTCTTGCCGACCTTGTCGATCTCATCGACATAGACGATGCCGCGCTGGGCCGCTTCGATATCGTAGTCCGCCGCCTGCAGCAGCCGCAGCAGGAAGTTTTCAACATCCTCGCCTACATAGCCCGCTTCGGTAACGGTCGTCGCATCGCAGATGGCGAACGGCACATGCAGCATCCGCGCCAGCGTTTTTGCCAGGAGTGTCTTGCCGGAACCGGTCGGCCCGATCAGCAGGATGTTGGACTTTTCGATCTCGACCTCTTCGTCTTCACTATCGGTATGCACAAGACGCTTGTAGTGGTTGTGGACGGCGA
>JBDLJN010000089.1:0-11993 GCA_039714335.1 Planctomycetota bacterium | reverse complement strand
TGTCGGGTGCAAAAACTCTTCAGTTCGTTACAATAGCCGGATAAGTTTTTCTTGTAGTACTTGATCAGCGCATTACTGATCGTCACCTCGGCAATGTCCGCATCTTCAATATCCACCAATTTCAAGTCGCCTGCCAGGTCCGGTTCAAATTCCTGCGGCGACAGAACCTGAATCGCATAAAAGTCGTATCCGCGGCCGACAATCCGCCGCAGTGCGGCATCATATCCTTCCTTAAACATAAAATCTGACAGGATAATCATAATCCCCGAACCCGTCTGGGAAGCGGCCAACTGCTTGCAGACATTTTCAAAGTCCGTCATTCCATCACATTCGACGTCCAGCAGCAGTTCGGTCATATCGGGCAAATAATTCCTCCCGCGCATATATTTCAACTGGTTGACAATGCCAAGGTTAAACGTGCTGAGTGTCAGCCGGTTATTATTGACAAGACTGACATAGCCGAGTGCGGCCGCCATTTTTTTGATAAAATCGGCCTTGACGGGTTGGCCGTAATCGACGGACCCGCTGATATCCAATGCAATGTGGACCGTTAGATCCTGTTCCTCCATAAACAGCTTTAAGAACAACTGCTCAAGCCGGGCATAAATGTTCCAGTCTACAAATCGGAGGTCGTCACCAACTACATAAGGGCGGTGATCAGCAAATTCAATGCTTTGGCCTCTTCGTTTGGACCGTCTTTGACCCTGCAGTTTCCCGCGGAGAATCTTTTTGCTCAGGACATCCAAAGAGTCCAGCTTGCTCATGAAATCCGGGTCCAGCAACTCGGTCAATTTTTTTCTGCGATTACTCACGGTCTTGTTCAATGTTCCTTTCCTGTTTGTCAGCGACTGACCGTTTCTGCTGAGGTGGGTATATCGCTTAGAATCTGGATTAAAATGTCATCATTGGAAACCCCTTCGGCCTGCGCCTCAAAGTTCAGAAGAATACGATGTCTCAGTGCTGCCAGACAGGATGCTCTCACATCGGAAAAACTGATATGGTATCGTTCATCCAGCATCGCACGGACCTTTGCCGCCAGGATAAGGGACTGCACGCCTCTGGGAGAGGAACCGAATCGGATATACTGATTCGTGATATCGGCGGCATACTCTCCCTGCGGATGGGTTGCCAGAACAAGCCGAATCGCGTAATCCTGAACGTGCTCAGCCACGGCAACGCGGCGGACCAGGTGCTGGGCTTCTACGATTTGCTCCGCACCCAGAACGGCTTCGGCCTGGGGCTGTTCAGCGGTGGTGGTTCGATTTAAGATCATTGCCAGTTCGTCCCGGTTGCTGTACGGCACCAGCAGCTTAAAGAAAAAGCGGTCAAGCTGGGCTTCCGGCAGGGGGTATGTTCCTTCCTGCTCAATCGGATTCTGCGTCGCAAGCACAATAAACGGCTCCTGCAGTTTACGAACCTGGCCGCCGCTTGTAACGGAATGTTCCTGCATGGCTTCAAGCATTGCTGATTGTGTTTTGGGCGTGGCCCGGTTAATCTCATCAGCAAGCACAATTTGCCCAAAGATCGGTCCTCGCTGAAACTCAAAATATCGCTTTCCGCTGCTTTTATCCTCAATCAGCATATTGGTTCCGATGATATCGGCAGGCATCAGATCCGGCGTAAACTGGATCCTTGAAAAGTCCAGCGATAACGCCTGGCTCAGGGTTCTGACAAGTAATGTTTTGCCCAACCCCGGAACACCTTCCAATAGCACATGGCCCCCGCAAAACAGGGCAATGAGCACACTGTCCACAATCTCGCTGTGCCCGACAATGACAGTGCCGATTTCGCTTCTGAGCTTTTCAAAAATCAATCGGAATTCATGACATTTTTTCTCAACATCCTGTATGCTTTCTGACATTTTTATACCTCCCGGATTTTACATTAATTTGTTTTGTCTTCGTTTTTATCAATGGCTTTTTTCTTCGCTTTCAGCAACTGCTGAATATGTCCTTCTGCGGCCGACTCTGTTTTTTTAGATGGTTTCTTATCTTCGGGCGAAGGTGTCGCGGCTTTTTTCTGCGGTGCGGATTGCTGCAATGGCAATGGTTCGGCGGCGGCTTTTGTCTCATAGTGTTTCTTGCGGGCTGCCTTGATTTCCTGCTGTTCAAATTGTTTTTGAACCTGCTTACGGGTTTTCTTGAGTTGCGCCAACGTTTTTTGTGAATCCGAATCTTTATTACTCCTGGCGAACAGTGCAACCAGCTTTTCCATCCCGGCCTTAAAATCAATGGCAATACGCCGTACTGCAACATCGAACAGAAAAACGCCCAGCCAGAGCATCAGCAGCGACCGGGTCAGCGGAATTTGTGTCTTCGGAAACTGAACGCCGCCCGAATCGAAAAGATTTGCGTTTTGCGGGTCACTGTCGATCATCCGTCCGCCTGAAATTTCATGGACCTGTTTCAGCAGCCCGATGTTATCCGTCAGGTCACTGAACTCCGGAGCGAAGGGAACTGTAAAAGGCGCCTGCATTAAAAGCTCTTTTTGCCCGGTACCGAGCTTTTTATATCGCAGATTCAGCAGATAACTGCCCGATGTCTCTGCGTCAAACGCCCCCTTGTACTGACCGGGGCCGGTTTGTGTCAGGGGCAGCTGCCGGCTGATAATATCCGGCAGAATCACCTGGGCGTTCATATTGGAAAGACGCATGTATTCGCCGTTCTCATCGAGCGATTCGACATAGATATTGACATCCCGCCCCTGAACATCCACCATGATTTCACAGTCTGACGCCTGAGCGGGTTTTCCGGTCCACCTGACAAGCTGTTCGGCAAATCGCTTTCCATTGTCCCAGGCAAGCCATTGTGACCCCCATCGGTTGTCGAAGGAACTGGTGAAAACAGCGCTTCGCCCCAATCCCGCCTGACAGGATGCAATCACCGGATCCCCTTCATGATTAGCAGCCAGGACCCGACTGAGTCCACCCTTGGCGCCGGTCAATACAAATCCATCCAGGGACGGCAGGGGGGCCGGAATACCTTTCAGTATTTCATCGACGGAGAAGGTGATTTGCGGGGTAAAGGTTTGTTCCAGGATCAGTGTTCGCTTGATAACCTGGGCTTCTTTGACAAATATCTTCGGAAGCTGCTGGGGGTCCTTAACATCATAGAAACGTCCGCCCGTATTCTGCGCGATCCATAACAGGCTTCGCACATCCGCGGGCGAATGCGGGAAAACCGCCACGCCTGTACAGGTAATCCCGGCGTCCTTGAGCTTATTCAGCAGCAGCTTTGTTGGCGGGGACGGGTCACCGTCGCTGATTACGATAATATGTTTTTGTACCGCGTCAGAATCTTTTAAGGCGTCATACGCAAGCTGAATATGGGAACCCAGATCCGGCATATCCCCAATCGCCATCTGTTGGATCGCCGAAATGACCTTTTCCTTATCGCCTGCTTCTGACAGCGGATAGACCCAGTTATTGTTTCCTTCCCAGTTGTAGGCAAGCACCCCGACCAGGTCCAGCCGGCTTAATGTTCGGACCGCCGCGATCGCAACCCGTTCCCCCCAAAGATTTCCCTGAGGCATTTCACAGGAGTGCATAATGAGCACCAGCGCGCCTTTGGGAAGCTGTTTTTTCTGAGGGGGGTCCAGGTCGACCGGCAGCACCTCCTGAACCGGTGAACCGATCCATCCGCCGGCGCCAAATGCCTCCGGACCGCCGGTCATCACCAGTCCGCCGCCAAGGTCCGTAACATACCGCACCAGCAGTTCCTGTTGATGATAGGAAAAATTGCTGCAGCTGGTATTAGCCAGCACCACCGCATCCGTATCCATCAGTTGGGCCGCATTATCCGGAAACTCTGATACGGCAACATATTCCACATCCAGTTCACATTCATCCAGCAGCTGCACCAGATTCGCCCCGGAAGTCCCGTCCGCATCAACCACCAGCACACGGCCGGGTCCGGCCACATAAGTAATTCCCGAAACACGATTATTGGCCTCAATCTGGTCCTCCAATACATCATTCGGCATAAAAACGGCTTCAAATTCATGGACACCCCTCGATCCGACCGGAAGGGATACCGTGTGAACATTTGTGCCCGGTTGTAAAAAGACCTCTGCGGCAACATCGGAACTGCCCGGAACCAGATCAACGGGCTTATCGTTTAAGTTTAAATAAATCTTTCCGGCACAGCGGGACGTGCTGTTTAAAACAAATTTCAGTGAAACCGTCTGATTGCTTCTGGCTCTCAGGGGAACGCTGAGCCGTTTAAAAATAACCTCGTTGCTGTATTCGTATTGCACCGGCAGAATATCAATCGGGACCTTGTTCATAGCCGCGATTTCTGCGGCCTGCTTAAGATCGCCTTCGGTTTGGTTCCCATCGGTGATTAGTAATATTCTCGCCGCGGTATTCGGCGGAATAACGGCCAACCCCATCTGGATCCCATCGGCCAGTTTGCTTTGTTCCCCTCGTATGGTGGTATTTCTCCGGCGTATTTCCACATCTTTGGATGAAAGCTTTGAAATGCTGGCAACTTCTGCAACGTCCACAACTGCCAGATGCCCTGTCTCCGGTTTATATTTTAATGCTTCTTCCAGGTAGTTGATCCGATCTTCCAGAAGTTCATTCGGAATGGACTGGCTCCGATCCACCACGGCAATGACCGTTAGTTCATCACTCGTTTCAACCCGGGTCAACCGGGCCAGCAGCAGCACAAGAATCATGATCAGCGCACAGCGTGTTACGATCGCCATCCATCGCCGGACCGGACTGAGTGAGTCCATTGACCGAATGGCGATATAGACCACCGGTACCAGCAGCAGCAGGGCCGCAAGCCACATTGGCCGGAGAAAATCATAACTTGATATTATTGCTAAAATTCCCACACCTGAATCCTGTTGTTGCCTGCATCGACGATATAGGCATATTTTTGATCGACGGCCACGCCCCACGGATAGGCCAGTTCGCCGGCATTTCGTCCTGCCCGGCCGTACACACCCCGGCTTTGACCCTGCGGGCTTAATATCTGTATTCGATTATTACCATATTCGCAAATAACCAGATCTCCCTTTTCGGACAACGCAAGGTCGTAAGGATATCTCAAACAGCCGGGTTTGCCGCCGAGGCGCCCCAAATAACGCACCAGTTCACCTTCCAGTGTATATACGGCGATCCGGTGATTGCACGCATCGGCAATATACAAAACCTCATTCAACGGATCGATACACATCGCCGAAGGCCTTGAGAACTGGTTTTTTCCATTACCCAACTCTCCAAAGCAAAATAGAAGACACCCGTCCTTATCAAAAACACTGATCCGATCATTTCCGCCGTATTCACTGACAAAGATTCGCCCGTTTTTATCAAATGCAACATCCGTCGGATAAATAAACTCACCGTCGTTTTCTCCGAGTTTGCCAAACTCACGAATCATCTTTCCCTGTGAGTCGAAGACAACGATACGATGATAATGCGTATCCGCAATATACAGATTTCCCTCCGGCCCGACACTCATCCCGGTGGGTTTACCCGCCTCGATCTCAGGCATATGATACTCGCCACGATATTCGCCGTCGACAGAAATCTTTTGAATCCGTCCGGCCTTATCGATGACATATAGAGTGTCGCCGTCAAGATCGATGGCCCTGGGATAGACAAATTCGTTTTTTCCTCTGCCCGTTTTGCCGAACATCCTGATAACATTCGCCTCTGTCGGGTCGGAAATGTTATCACATCCGGCCATCAGAAAACACACACTCGCAAACAGACAAAAGAGTTGATTGCGACCGGTTCGTTTCAGCAGGGCGACAGCTGCCGCTGAAAAAATCATAAATACCGAGATTAATATAAGGCACGAGGCAATGACCTGGTCGTCTCTGGCATAATGCATCTGATTTAACAGCCGCTGCGCGAAATTCGGAACCCCGGCTCCCAGCAGGACCATTGTTGCCGGAAGCTCAGTGACACTGATCATTAAAAGAAGGATAAATGCCGCCCCGATAAAATGTCGATTTCGCGGCAGATCGATATGCCAAAATCGCGACCATGCCCCGGCGCCGTCAACACCTGCCATTTCTCTGATATGGTGATCGTCTGCCGTATGGCTTAGCTCCAGCAGGATCAGTGCAACCCCGCAGATCCTGACGGCCTGCCCCGCGGAAACCATCCACCATCCCCGGCTCCAGTCCGCGGCCAGCAGGTTGGCTGTCTTCAACAGGGATATCCCCACCAGCGAACCGGGCAGCAGCATCCCGGCGAAAATACTGGTATAAACGATCCCCCGCAATGCTTTCCCCCAGCGACCGAAGTGCGACAGTTTTTTGGCGCCGTATGCAAGAAAACAAACCAGCACGACGGCCGCAGACGAACCCAGCAGCGACCCTGCAAGTTCATCGCTGTGCAGCTTCACGAAGTTGATAAATGCATGGTCCCCCCGGACATTTATTGTTAATATTAACAAGGGCATAATAACAGAAATAAAAACAAGCGTCCCGAGAATGGTCCATTCTGTTTTTCCGGCTTTAAGCGACGCTCTTTTTGTAAGGGCTTCTGTTCGGTTTGTTTGTATCAGTTCCCGATGCAAAAAATAACCTGCGGCGACAGAGATAAGCAGCAGGGGCCAACCGGCTCTGAAAACCACTGCCTCTGAGCCGGTCAACTCATACAGCACCGCAAGCTGTGTCCCAATTGTCTTGACGCCCGCAAGATGAAAGGTTGAAAATTCCGAAAGCACCAGAATAAAGCATACCGCAAAACACAAAACGATATTTCGCCATAACAGCGGAAATGTAATATGCATAAACCGTTGCCGCCGGGTTGTTTCGAGGTTTGCCGCTTCCAATACGGTACCGCTGACATTTTTCCAACCACGGGCAAGCAGCAGACCCGCCAGAGGCCAGTACCAAAGCAGTAATACAATCATCGCGCTGGCGGTTCCGACCACCTTAGCCAACTCGGAATGACCGGACAGGAATTTCCCCAAAGAAGTTGTCGGGCTCAGCAGCAGTGACCATGCATAATACTGCACATATCGCGGCAGGACCAGCGGAACGATCAGAATCAACAGCAGGATTGTCGGCTTATTGCTCTGCGCCAACAATTTTCCCGGAATCGCTCCCAATACAATGGAGACCATTGCGATAATAGCTGCAAGTCCGAGTGATTTCAGAGCAACCGGGTAAAACTGCCCTCCGTCAACAACAGGTTCTTTGCAACCCAATACATCTGCGATTACTCCGACAAACGGCAGCAAAAACAGCAGAGACCACAAAAACAAGAAAGCGATCATAAGGCAGAAAGAGTGTTGGTGTCGTGCAGTCAATCCAGTATTTCTCCCGTCTTGCGCAGTGCATATTCCAGATTGTCGGCTACCAGCTTATAATCGATCTCCAAAGGATCGGGGATTCTGTATTCGTTATAGGCATCATTATCAGAATGAGTCCCTGGCATAACTGGCCAGTTATGTGAATCGCTTTGCAGCAGCATTATTTCGGCCTCGCCGCCCAACAGAAAATCCATCAATCGCCCGGCATTTTCAGGATGCGGCGCACCCCTGACAATTGCCGCAGTATTCGGGATTGTCAATGTTCCCTTTCCGGCCCGACGCAGCATTTTCATGCCAATCGGCCAGCCGTTGCGTTTGCCCGCATAGACATCATCCGTATCCGTAAAACAGATGTCCGCCTGTCCCGTCGAAACCATTCGAACCGCCGTGCTGTTGCCGCTAACGATCCTGATGCCGTTGTTTTTAAGACGCTGCAATATCTTTTCGGCCTCTTCTTTCCCATACAGAGCAAACCAACTGGCAACATCACCGCCGGTCGTTCCAAATTGAGGCCGTGCCATCACAACTCGATTTTTCCACTCGTGTTCCAGGCAGTCTTCCAGACTGCTGGGAGCTTGCGCCTCAGTAACCTTGTTGGTATTGTACGCGATAACTCTGCCGCGAAGACCAAAAGCATACCAGCGTCTATTCTGATCCATAAAAGTTTTGGGCCAATTCACAACAGTTTCGGATTCAAACGGCTCAAACAATTCTTCGTGTCCCAGGCGAATCGTATAAAAAATCTCACTCGACCAGAAGACATCTGCGGCAGGGTTGCTCTTTTCCGCTCGGATCTTCTGCACCAGGCCCACTGTTTTGCTGGCTTCCGTATCAAATCTCGCTAAAACTTTAATGCCCGTTTCTTTTTCAAAGCGGGCGATAATGGGTTCTGCAACAGCTTGATCAACCGAACAGTAAAGAACCACTTCCTTTGCCGGAGAATTCTTTTGACATGAAACCAAACTTCCTGTGATCGCTGCCAATGCTGCGATAAATATGATCCTTCTTAATAAAACCATTCAGTTGCTCTCTTATTCAAGTTGTACTATTACAATGACAGCACACAAAAGGTCGACAGCCGCTCTTTATCCATTGCCGCAATGCCGTCTTAAGCTGTTAGCGGACGAAAAATTACGGCTCGTCCTTCTCTTCCAATCCACCAAAATAGTTTTTCACAGACTCTTCATATCGCCGGGGAATCTCATTGTCGCTGATTGCCTCGGCGGCATTGTCCCTGGCGGTTTGTATTACCTGATCCAGCTCTTTCGAGCTTTCACCTTTGACCTGTTCTCCCTTAAAATACCAGCTTGCAACAATTTGCCCCTGCCGATCTTTATTCTGCAGTCTGGTTGCTTTTGTAGCGGTCTGACCGTCAGTATCCTTATCGACACTGCCGAATCCCCGGCCCGGCCCGCCTGTTCCGGCGCCGGATTTACTGGAGCTTCCGGGTCCCCAGGGGCTTTTGGCGCCCGATCCCTGGCACATTCCTTGCCCAAGGCAGTTCATCGCATTTTCAATCTCTGCAAGACTGGCCTGCATCATCTTGACCCGCTGTTCAAAGGATTCCAGGTTGTTCAGTTGTGCGGCGAGATCACCGAGTTCATCCGCACCGAGACCGCCGGCACCGTCACTGCACGCGGCCATCGCTTTAGCCATACTCGAACAGTTCCGGCTTGCTGACTTGCACGCGGATAATTTCTGCAGCAATTGTTCAAGCTGTTCCGGAGAAAGTCCCTGCTTTTCAAGCATTTTCCGGAGTTCTTTTTCGGACAGATTGGCCAGCTTCTTGTCGAGTCCGTGCTTGGCAAGCTCATCTTCAAGAGATTTCTTTTGAGATGCCAGTTGTTCAAGCTGTTTAGAGAGATCCTCCAGTTGTTTAGAAAGTTGCTGTTGCTGTTCTTTGCTCATCTGGCCCTGTTCAAGCTGTTTTTGGAATTGCTTGAGCATATCGCGGGCAGCGCCCCAATCGCCTTTTGACATTGCCTGCTGGAGCTTTTGCGAAAATGCATCAGACATGGGCTTGAGCTGCTTGAGCATTTTCTTGGTCATCTCCAGGGTGTCAGCATTCAATCCCGCTTCAAGCTGCTTGATCTTGTCTGAGAGATTTCCCAATTTCTGGATGGCCTGACGTTTGACAGCTTCCGGGCTTTGTTCCGCCGGCATCGCCGACAATGCCTCAAGCTCACTTTCCAGATCTTTGTCCCCAAATTGCTTAACCGCCAGTTTGACCGAATTCGTTGTTAGTTCGACTGTTTTTTCAGCAAGTTCGATTTCCTGGACGCTTTTGGCATCCTGCTGTTTTCTCTCTAAGTTTCCTAATAAGTCGTACTGCGGCAGAAAAGCGATCAGCAAGGCAACTGTCAGCCACATCCCCAAAGAATAAAACCAGCTTTTCGAAAGCGAAATGGGAAACTGCTTCTGCAGATTGGCCTGCCCGATCGTCTCTGTTGATTCCCTGCATGCAGCTTGTGCGAAGACATCGTCACTGGTCTCAAACACCATCAAACTGCTCATGCGTTCCTTCAATTTCAGCTTTTCATCAATCAGCAGGGAGGTTTTCTGCTTTGAGGGTATCCTGATAAACCACCACGCCAGCATTACAGCCCCGCAAACCACCGAAAAACTCCACACAAGGGGCCATGTGACCAATCGTATTGCCAGCAGTTTTTCAACAGCAACTGCCGCCAGGGCAAGGATGCTGGCATAGAGCAGGACACACCTTGAAATATCGATCAGCTTGTTGAGGGCGAGCCTGATCCTAGTTCTAAATAGTTTTCGCTTAATGTCTCTTTGCACCTTCAATCCCTCATATATGTATAAGACGCCTTATATATTTAAGACACTTTACACTGCAAAATGTTTCAAAAAAAATTTCGGTACGGAACTGGCGATATTGTAACACCTTTATCGTGGAAATAGAAGCTTAAAACCTGCATTCATCCTGAGATTGTAATTGCCCCTTCGATGAAATCAGCATGTACACTTCATAATACCAATGTAATATACCAAAAACCATAAAATCCAATGGCGGCAAGATCGGTGATAAGTGCCAATATACCAAGTGTTTAGCATAATGCGGCAGAATGCTGAAAATGGTTTGGGACCGGGAGGTCGTAGGATTCGAATCCTGTCGCCTCGGCTTCACAAGCCATTGTAGTTAAATGGCTTGTGGGAAATTGCTTCATATTAGAGCTGCTCTGAAACTGCCGCGGCCTTGGCCCAGCGGCCGAAAGCTATTTTCAGTCTTACAGCAAATCCAGCAGACCCGGCAGCCATAAGCTGAACCACTCGACATAGGTACAAAGCAGCAAAGTAACAAACATCGAGATAAAAAACGGGATAATTTTTCGGATGACCTTGGTCACAGTTGTCTCGCCGATGCCGCATCCGAGGAATAAACATGTTCCGACCGGCGGAGTACACAGACCGATGCAGAGGTTCATGATCATAATAATGCCGAAGTGCAGCGGATTTATCCCGAAGCTTTCAACAATAGGTAAGAAAATCGGGGTAAAGATCAGAACCGCCGGGGTCATATCCATAAATGTACCAACTGCCAGGAGCATCAGGTTGATCAGCAGCAGGATAATAATCCTGTTATCTGTTAAACTCAGCAGTGCGGCACTGATATTCTGGGGGACGTTCTGTGCGGCGAGTACCCAACTCATCGCCATACTTGTTCCGATGAGCATAAATACAACGGACGTTGTCACGCCGCATTGCAGAAAAATTTTCGGCAGGTCTGAGAGTTTGACTTCGCGGTAGCAAATCACTGCGAGCAAAAACGACCATGCTACAGCAATCGCTGAGGCCTCGGTTGCCGTAAACCAACCGGATAAAATGCCGCCCATGACGATAATAATCAGCAACAGTGCAGGAATTGCCGAAAAAAAGCGTTTTAACCCTTCCTGGAACTTCACTTGCTCGCCTTGGCCATAGTTATTTTTAAGAGAAATAATGGAACTTACAAGGATCAGGCCCAAACCCACCAGGATACCGGGCAGTACACCGGCAATGAAAATCGCCGCGATCGAAACGGCTCCACCGGTTGCCAATGAATAAACAATCATGACATTACTGGGCGGAATCAGCAATCCTGTTGTCGCAGCGGTAACGGTCACAGAGGTATTAAACTCACGATTATAGCCCATCTTGTTCATCAGGGGGATCATAAATCCGCCAACCGATGAGATCGCCGCCGCCGCGGACCCGGAGATCGCGCCAAAAAACATGCAGGTCAGGATGTTTACAAAAGACAGCCCACCCTTGAAGCGGCCCACCAGCACATTGGCAAAATCAATGAGTCGGCGTGCGATGCCCCCGTGCCCCATCAGCAGGCCGGACAGAATAAAAAACGGTATCGCCAGAAGTGTGAAACTGTCAATGCCTGTGGCGATTTTATGGGCAACTGCTGTTGCGGCGGGCAGGTCCATCAGGATAAATGCGACGGTTGTTGAAATGCCCATTGCAAACGCGACGGGGACATTCATATATAAAAGAGCAACAAAACAAGCAACCAAAGCGATGATAGAAATATCCATTATGCGTCCTCCCTGCCGCCAAGGGCTTTGATTCTTTCACACATTCCAAGGAAACTGTATATTACCATAAAGAAACCACTGAGCGGAACTGCGATGTAAACATAGCCCATTCTGACATTAAACACCGGCGAGGTCTGTCCCAGGTCCAGCGTGCTTCGGACAAGGTCGTAACCGC
>JBDLJN010000088.1:0-12000 GCA_039714335.1 Planctomycetota bacterium | reverse complement strand
ATCGCTGAAGCGGGAAGCGCTGTTCTGGCATTATCCGCATTACAACCATGATCTTCCTGCCACCACGATTCGCAGCGGCGACTGGAAATTGATCAAGCGCTATGGCGGCGACAAGGAATTTGAACTGTTCAACCTCAAAGATGATATATCTGAAACAACAGACCTGGCGCTCACGAATCCGGCAAAAGTTCGAGAATTAAATGAAAAACTCGTGGCCTGGCTGCGTCATACCAATGCGAAGATGCCGACCAAAAACCCGAACTGGACAGGCGATTCTTCCGAAAAAAAGAAAATTCGTCTTGGTTAAGTCGCAAATTTCAAATTTGAAGGTGTCACAAATTTGAGCGTGTCAGGAATCTTTTCTTTTTCCTAATGACCATTCATATTCTCCTTACACTCCCCCCATTCTGCCCCCAGTCAAGCAAGAGGAAATAAGAATAGTATATTGAGACTATTCCTTATGCCTCCTACTCCCCCTGAAAAGTATGAGATGCCATGCCCATCGTACAATCCTCAACAGGTTCATCATAATCATCAAACCATGTTGCATTGGGATTTAGTTTGAAAGCGAGCAATCTGCAACTATTATCTGAATCATGAGCACGGTGATATTTGAAATATATCAACTCATCAGTTTTTCCGATAATCTCTATCTTGCCCGAAGAATGTGACATGACAAACTTGAACCGCTTTGCCAGACCTGACAACCGTTGCTTAGCCAATTGAATGATATCATAAGCTTCTTCTACGGGAACGATATATGCTTGGTTTCCTACCGCTGGCCTGCACTGGAAAATATAGTAGGGAATCGCTCCAACACAGGAAACTTTCCTAAGCAGTTCTGCCAGTACATCCGGGGCATCATTTACACCCCTGATAAGTGGAAATTGATTAGTAATTATAGCACCGGCTTTTTGCATCAGGGTTATAGCATTTGCAGCATCTTCAGTTACTTCCCTTGGATGAGAAAAGTGAGTCATTATGTAAATCTTTTTTTGGGGAAGAGAGTACTTTTCTATCATTTCCAGAAAAGACTTATCCTCAATAATTCGAAAGGGATTAAATACGGGTATTTTAGTGCCAATACGGATTATCTGAACATGTTCAATGTCTCTTAAAGCACTTACTATCTCAGTCAGCCTGTCAGTCGTCAGGCATAAAGGATCTCCACCAGTCAAAAGAGTATTAGAAATCCCTGCGTTGTCTTTAATATAATCAAGAGCATCACTAATATCTTTTAATCTCTCGTCATTTGACCTCTGAAAGACTCTCTTCCTGAAACAGTAACGGCATATACCATCGCATGTATCATTTACAATCATCAGAGCAGTTGAGTCATATTTATGCTCCAATCCAGGCATAATTGTAAATGCCTGTTCATTTGAAGGATCGAAACTACCACCACTTTCAAGTTCCCTCTGGTCAGGGATTATTACTCTCCTGATGGGGTCATCAGGGTCATCCCAGTCTATAAGTGACAGATAGTAATCATTTGTTTTAAATGGATATTTTTCCACAACCGGATTGAGCGTATGTTTTTCTTGATCGCTCAGACGATCTATCTGACCCAAACTTGTTATGTATCTGATTTCTTTAGACATTATCCTTTTGAACTACTTCCCTTACTCTGATATTATCAATTTACACGGAATAAACAGAATATTCTCCTTAAAACTCCATATCCCCCCATTCTACCCCTCTATCCCCAGTCAAGCAAGTTATATATATTACTAACTAGCTCTGTCCTTGCCCCACATCCCACCGTCAGATTTGGCCTTACAACGGAGGACAGCTTAACTATCAAAACACCGCCGCAGATCCACAAAAGAATGAACGAAAAGGGCCACACCGACGAGCAGATATGGCAGGTGCATATGGACCTTTGCCAAAAGCATATTGATAAAACTCAACTCGATATCAAAAAACTCCAAAAGGACAAGGCCGACAATGCGTTACACCTTCAGCGGATTCGAAAAACCAGCCCCGATCGAGTTGGATGTCAACCTGACCAAAGACCAATAAATCCGGTAAATCCCGTTAATCCTGTCTGAAAAATCTGTAATCTGTGGATGACTATGCTGAGGACTGAAACCTGAATAATAAGCTAAAAAAGCAATTTTACCAAACGAACCCATTTTTGATGAATACTTGTTGGTTGGCGGCTGAAAAACCTTGCATTTTCGGACAAAAAACAGTAAGAAAAGGGCGGGTTGGGTTGGTCGAAAATTTAATCGCTGTTTTTGAGTGCCTGAAAGCTGTTTTACCAAACGAACCCATTTTGAGCTGCGGGATGTGGAAGGCCGTGAGGAAAGAATTATGTAAAAACTTCATGAACTTTCTGTTCTTCATGGTTATCCCCTTGCGATTGAGGGGTTTAACTGCATGTAAACATAATATAAATCGACAATAAAAGGATTGAATGTGAAACAGTGGCGATTTGAGATTTCATCGAAAAAGGGATTTCCGGATGTTCACGGCGCCGAAGTGCTGGAATCGATCGGTCAGTTGAATATATCTTCTGTCGAGGATGTCATCTCGGAAAGGGTCTTTTTGATCGAGGCGGATTTTGAGCAGGACTTCGCCGAACGGGTTGGATGCGAACTGCTGGCTGATACGGTCTGTCAGGATTGGCATCTTGGCAAAAGCGGCGTTCCCGCCGGACCGATGCGGGCATCTTTGATAGAAGTCCACCTTAAGAGCGGCGTAACGGATCCGGTCGCCGAATCGGTTAAGTCGGCACTGGCGGATATGGGGGCCGGAAAAGTTGCCTCGGTGCGGACCGGGCGTAAGTATGTTCTGCTGGGTAGTGTTTCGGATACTGAACGAGAAACCATCGCACGGCGAGTGCTGGCTAACGATTGCATTGAGGATGTTATCTACGGCACCGATGCCGAACCGCCGAGTCCGCACACCCAGCCGTACCAGATGGAGCTGACGGAGATTCCGATCCGTGATTTGTCGGACGAGCAGCTTGTTGAACTCAGCAAGAAGATGGACATGTTCCTGAATCTCAAAGAGATGCAGACGATTCAGGCCGAGTATAAAAAGCTCGACCGTGAGCCGACGGACGTGGAACTGGAGACACTGGCTCAGACCTGGAGCGAGCACTGTGTGCATAAGACGCTCAAGAGCAGTGTGGATATGGACCATGACGGCGAAAAGGTGTACTTCGACAACCTGATCAAGGAAACGGTCTTCAAGGCGACAAAAGATTTGAACAAGGATTGGTGTATTTCGGTCTTTGAGGATAACGCCGGCGTGATTGAGTTTGACGATGAACATGCGGTCTGTTTTAAGGTGGAAACCCATAATCACCCCTCTGCGCTGGACCCGTATGGCGGGGCGGCAACGGGCATCGGCGGCGTGATTCGCGACCCGATGGGGACAGGCATGGGCGCTAAGCCGGTGGCCAATACCGATATTTTCTGTTTTGCCCAGCCGGACATGAAGCTGGAAGATGTGCCCAAGGGCGTCTTGCATCCCCGCCGCATTATGAAGGGTGTGGTCGCCGGCGTGCGGGATTATGGCAACCGGATGGGCATTCCGACGGTCAACGGGGCACTTTATTTTGATGATCGCTATCTGGCGAATCCGCTGGTGTTCTGCGGCAATGTCGGGCTGATCCCGCGCGAAAAATGCTTCAAGAACGCACAGGCGGGCAATCTGGTGGTGGTGGTTGGCGGCAGAACCGGCCGCGACGGCATTCACGGTGCGACTTTTTCCAGCGGCGAGATGACCCATGAACACGAAGATATTTTCTCGCACGCTGTGCAGATCGGTAATGCGATTACGGAAAAGAAGACACTGGATACGCTCCTGCAGACGCGGGATGCGAATCTCTATGAGTCCATTACCGACTGCGGGGCGGGCGGTTTGTCCAGTGCCGTCGGTGAGATGGGCGAAAAGCTCGGCGTCCAGGTGGATCTGGAAAAAGTACCGCTCAAATACGCGGGGCTGTCCTATACGGAAATCTGGATCAGCGAGGCGCAGGAGCGGATGGTGATTGCGGTCAAGCCGGAAAATCTGGACGCGATCATGGACATCTTCAATGCCGAGGATGTCGAAGCGACGGTTATTGGCACCTTTACCGGTGATAAGAAGCTGACTTTGCGATATGAAGGCACGCAGGTCGGACAGTTGGATATGGACTTCCTGCATGAGGGCATCTGTAAATATGACCGCGAGGCAAAGTGGGAAACAAAAAAACTCTCTGAGCCGGTACTGGAAGCGAAAGACAATTATAACGATGACTTGCTGAAGATTTTGGGTTCGTATAATGTGGCTTCCAAAGAATGGGTGATTCGCCAGTACGACCACGAAGTGCAGGGGGCCAGTGTGGTTAAGCCGCTGATGGGTGCTGAGAATGACGGACCGATGGATGCGGCGGTGATTCGGCCCAAGTATGACCACGATAAAGGCGTGGCCCTGAGTTGCGGGATGAACCCGTGTTATGGCGATATCGATCCATACTGGATGGTGCTGGCGGGTATTGACGAGGCGGTGCGGAATTTGGTGTGTGTCGGAGCCGATCCGGAGCGGATCGCGATACTGGACAATTACTGCTGGGGCGATTGCACGCGGCCGGAAACGCTGGGGGCGCTGGTGCGGGCTTCGCAGGCCTGTTATGACGGGGCGATGGCGTTTGGTACACCGTTTATTTCGGGCAAGGACTCGCTCAATAATGAATTTGTTTGCGATGACGGCACGCGTATTGCCATTCCCTATACGCTTTTGATCAGTGCGATGGGTATTGTCGAAGATGTGAACAGATGTGTAACGATGGATGTCAAAAAAGCCGGTAATTTGGTCTTTGCGGTCGGCCTGACGAAAAATGAACTGGGCGGCTCGCATTATTATAAGATTCACAATGAACTGGGTGCCAATGTTCCTAAGATGGACTTGGAGATGTCGGTTGAGATTTCCCGCCGCATTGCCAAAGCGATTGAGCAGGGCCTTGTTTGTTCCTGTCACGACTGCTCTGAAGGCGGTCTGGCTGTTGCGATGGCGGAGATGGCCTTTGCCGGTGGATTGGGGATCGAAGCGGATCTGCGCGGCTTGGCAGTTGGTGAAGACTGTGTCAAGGCCGATGCGATGCTGTTCAGTGAATCGAACTCACGCTATCTGATCGAGGTCCAGCCGGAAAACTTTGACGCGTTTGCCAGACTAATGCTGAACATCCCCTTTGGTCAGGTCGGTGAGGTGATCAAGGATAAGAAACTGCTGGTCCATGATGCGAATCAGAAGACGGTGATCGATGCGGATTTGGATACGTTGAAAAACGCCTGGCAAAAACCGCTGGCGTGGTGATTAACCATGAAGTACATGAAGAGCATGAAGGTTTTTAATATATTTTAATCTGCGACATCTGTGTTAATCAGTGTCCAATAAAGGATTATTTTGAATGGATAATGTAAAAGCGATTGTATTAAGAGCGGCCGGGATTAATTGTGATCTGGAGACCCAGCATGCGTTGGAACTGGCCGGCGCGCAGGCCGAACGGATTCATATTAACCGTGTGATCGATAATCCGGCGATGCTGGATGGATTTCAGATCCTGGTATTCCCGGGCGGTTTCAGCTATGGCGATGATGTCGCGGCAGGCAAGGTACTGGCCAACCAGGTGGTGCATCATCTCAGTGATATCCTGCATCAATTTATCGAAGACGGCAAACTCGTGCTGGGCATTTGCAATGGTTTTCAGGTCATGATTAAGACCGGGATCGTACCGGGGCTGAATGGTTCCGGCAAGTTGTCGCTGACAGATCAAAAAGCAACATTGACGGATAACGATTGCGGCAAATTTGAGGATCGCTGGGTGTATTTGCAGCCGGGGACGGATCGCTGCGTATTCATCAATCCGGACCAGCGGATTTACCTGCCGATCGCACATGGTGAAGGGAAAATTGTCTGTGATACCGATCAGACACTGGAAACGATTAAGAATGACGGCTATGTCGCATTTCGATATGTCGATGCGGACGGCAACGAAGGTGGTTTTCCTGTCAACCCCAACGGGTCGCAGGATTCGATTGCGGCTCTGACGGACTCGACGGGTCGTGCGATGGGCTTGATGCCGCACCCGGAACGCTTTGTCCGCTGGACACAACATCCGCACTGGACACGGCTCAAGGACCGTGAAGGCATAGCCGACGGGATGGCCATTTTTACCAACGCGGTTAATTATGTAAAAGAAAACTTTTAAGAGAAAAATCAACCATGAAGTTATTGAAGCTCATGAAGGAAAAATAATTAAAAAAACTTCATGTTCTTTCATGGTTATTTTTACGGAATCGCATAAATGGAAAGCGGCAAGAATTTCAGCGAATTGTCCAACAGAGTTATTGGATGTGCAATTGAGGTACACAGGACTTTGGGGCCGGGGCTGTTAGAGTCTGCTTATCAGCAGTGTCTTTGTCACGAGTTGATGCTTAACGATATTGGCTTTTAAGTGGAAAAGCCGTTACCGATTGATTATAAGGGTTGTCGATTGGATTGTGGGTATAGGGTCGATCTTTTGGTTGAAGATGAAATTATTCTTGAGTTGAAAGGTGTTGAACAATTAAAGCCTGTACATGAAGCCCAGATTTTGTCTTACATGAGATTGATGGGTGTCAAACAGGGGTTTCTGATTAATTTTAATGTGACACTGCTTAAAAAAGGTTTAAAGAGTTTTGTGCTGTAAAAGATGGATGTTTAACTGTGGTGTTACTGAAAGCCATGAAGAAGAAATATAGAAAAAACCTTCATGCTCTTCATGTCCTTCATGGTTATTCCTGTGAAAATGGAAAGGATTTGATAGACAATGATTTTTGTGAACGAAAATTTTGCGAAACTGAAATCCGGTTATCTGTTTCCAGAAATCGGGCGACGAGTCAATGCCTTTGCACAGGCCAATCCCGATGCTCCCGTTATCAAGCTGGGCATCGGCGATGTGACCGAGCCGCTGGCACCTGCTGTTATCGATGCGATGCATAAGGCCGTTGATGAAATGGCAACAGGCGTTGGCTTTCACGGCTATGGCCCCGAGCAGGGATATGCATTTCTGCGTGAGGTGATTGTTGAAAATGATTACAACGCCCGAGGCATTTCGGTTGATGCCGATGAGATTTTTGTCAGCGATGGTGCCAAGTGCGATACCGGCAATATGCAGGAAATCTTCGGGCTGGAAAATGTGGTCGCCGTGACCGATCCGGTGTATCCGGTCTATGTGGATACCAACGTAATGGCCGGCCGTACGGGCGAAGGTGACAATGCGGGGCGTTATGCGAATATTGTTTATATGCCCTGTACGGCGGAGAATAATTTTGTGCCGGAGTTGCCGACCGAGCCGGTGGATATGATCTACCTGTGCTATCCGAATAATCCGACCGGTGCGGTGGCGACAAAGGAACAGCTTAAAAAATGGGTTGATTACGCGATCGAAAACAAGGCCATTATCCTGTTTGACGCAGCGTATGAAGCGTTTATCCGGGATGACAGTATTCCGCATTCGATCTATGAGATCGAGGATGCTCGCAAGGTTGCCATTGAGTTCCGCAGCTTTTCCAAGACCGCCGGCTTTACCGGTATTCGCTGCGGGTTTACGGTCGTGCCGAAGGAATTGGTTGCTTACACAAAAACAGGCGATGCGCAACCGCTGCATCCGATCTGGAACCGCCGCCACTGCACCAAATTCAATGGCGTCAGCTATATCACACAAAAAGGGGCTGAGGCGGTTTACAGCGACGAAGGAAAACAACAGATCAAAGCCACGATCAATCTGTATATGTCCAATGCGGATATGATGCGAGATGCGTTGACGCAGCAGGGCTACACCGTCTATGGCGGCGAGCACGCCCCCTATGTCTGGCTGCATACGCCGGAGGGCGTGGATTCGTGGGCGTTCTTTGACCTGCTGCTCAATAAAGCTAATGTGGTCGGTACGCCGGGCGCCGGTTTTGGGGCCGCAGGTGAGGGCTATTTCCGTCTGAGCGCATTCAACGATCCGGCCAAAGTCAAAGAAGCAATGGCTCGCATCGCGAAACTATAGAGCTCAGGATTCAGAAAACAGAAACCAGAATGACGGATCACTTTGCTTATATTGGTTTGGGCTGTAATGTGGGAGATTGCCGGAAGAACCTTCGGCAGGCGTTGGGTAATTTAGAGGCTCATCCATCCGTTAGTTCTGTCGATGTCAGCTCCTTTTACGAAACAAAACCGCTTACTTGTAGGGTGGGCTGTGCCCACGCGGAAACTTTTCTGAATGCGGTCGCTAAGGTAAAAACGACACTGTCCTACCGGATTCTGTTTGAGTTTCTGCAGAAAATTGAACAGGATATGGGGCGGCAGCGAAATAAACCATGGGGGCCGCGAACGATCGATCTGGATTTACTGCTGTATGATGACACCGTTGTTAATGAAGCGGACTTGACGATTCCTCATCCGCAACTGCACCTGCGGAGTTTTGTTCTCAAAGGCCTGTGTGAACTGGCTCCGGATGCCTTGCATCCTGTCCTGGGGCATACGATGTGTGAGATTGCCGGGCGGATCAATGGAGGCGACTATCGGCTTGATGCGAACCGCTCACAGCTTATTTCAATTACCGGGAATGTGTGTGTGGGCAAGTCCACACTGGCTGCCAGACTGGCCAGGCGGTTGGATGCGACGTTTATTCCGGAAAAATTTGATGAAAATCCTTTCCTGCCGGAAGTTTATGCGGGCAAAGCAGAATTGGCGCTGGATTCGGAGTTATTCTTTTTGAACAGCAGGGCTGTGCAGCTTCGCAGTGAAAACTTATTTACACCACATCGATATGTCAGTGATTATATATTCGAGCAGGCATTAATTTATGCTTCGTTCTGGCTAAATGAGAACGATTTAGCGGCCTACCGAAAACACTACGAATCCGCCAGTAAAGAAGTTGAGGCGCCGACGCTGATAATTCATATGCATGATTCTTTAGAAAATTGTATACAGCGTATTCATCAGCGAAATCGGCCCTATGAGCAGCAGATTGAAACCCCGTTTCTGGAACATCTTGCCTGCGGCTATGATACGCTGTATACTGATTATACGGTTTGTCCGGTGATGCGGATTGCTCCGGACCAATGCTGGACTGCTGGGCAGGTGGACCGTATTGCCGATGAAGCTCAGTATTATATTGCAAAGGCGCAGGAATAAATGGAAGTCGCCCATACAATAGAACATGTTCGCCAAGCCGTGAGGCAGGCGCGCATGGGCGGAAAGACAATCGGTCTTGTGCCGACGATGGGGGCGCTGCACGCCGGACACGGTTCGCTCATCGAAGCAGCAGCGGCCGAATGTGATTTTGTCGTCGTATCGATCTTCGTCAATCCTGCCCAATTCGGTCCCGGCGAGGATTTGGACAAATATCCCCGTACGCTCGAAGCGGATGCGGCATTTTGTGAGAAACTTGGGGCGGATTTGATTTTTGCCCCATCCGCTGATGAGATGTACCCCTCCGAGCAGCGAACCTGGGTCGGGGTGGAAAAACTCACGGACGGCCTTTGCGGGGCCGATCGCCCCGGCCATTTCAAGGGCGTTACCACCGTCTGCACAAAGCTTTTTAATATCGTTCGGGCGGATATTGCCTATTTCGGTCAAAAAGACGCCCAGCAGGCAGTCGTCATTAAGCGGATTGCGCAGGACTTGAATATCCCTCTTGAGATTCGGATTTGCCCGATTGTCCGCGAAGACGACGGGCTAGCGATGAGCAGCAGAAACAAGTACCTCTCACCGGATGAGCGAAAACGCGCCCTGTGCCTGCATAAGGCATTGGCGGCATGTGAGGCCGAGGTAAATGCCGGCCAGCGGGATGCAAAGACGCTGATTGACACGATGAAGGCCGTTATCGTACAGGATCAGGGTCAGATCGACTATGTCAGTATTGTGGATTCCGAAACACTGGTGCCGCTTAAGACTGTTACTGGCCATGCATTGGTCGCTCTGGCAGTACAGATTGGGAAAACCCGGCTCATCGATAATTTTTTGATAGACTTGAACAACTTGCCAAATATTGTATAATATAGTTTTAATGACAATATCAGATATAGGACTGTAAACAATGTTAGTAAAAGCGCTTAAAGGTAAAATTCATCGGGGCCGTGTAACAGCGACAAAGATCGATTATCCCGGCAGCATCGGGATCGATTCAGAGATACTTGCCGCGGCGGGCATTCGCCCGTATGAGGAGGTTCTGCTGGCCAATGTGACCAACGGTGAGCGGGTCGAGACCTATGTGGTTCCGTCCCCGGCCGGCAGCAAGGAAATCAGCATCCTCGGTGCGGCCGCTCGTCTGTTCAGTCCCGGTGATATCGTGATTATCATGAACTTCGGCTACTACAGCCCCGAAGAAATGGACGCCCTCAAGCCCAACGTCGTCGTCTGCGATGAAGACAATAATTTTAAAATGCTTGAAAAATAGCTTATGCATCCGGAGCTTTTCGAAATCCCATTTCTGCATATCTCCGTCAAAAGTTACGGAACGCTGATGGTGATCGGGTTTCTGGCTGCCCTGTGGATGATGCGGCGGCTCATGAAAGGCGAAGGCCAGGACCCTGAGCGAATATCCAGTATCGCGATGTACGCGTTGTTGTGCGGGATTCTCGGGGCACGGGTATTCTATGTGATTCACCATCATGATCATTTCACAGGGCGTCCGATGGAAGTCTTTGCCGTCTGGCAGGGGGGCTTGGAGCTTTTGGGCGGTGTGATCGCGGCGATCGGCTTTGTGTGGTTTTACCTGTGGAAGTTCAAACTGCCCAAACGGATCTATCTTGACATTCTTGCTATCGGCCTGATGGTCGGTTTGGGCTTTGGCCGGCTTGGCTGTTTAATGAACGGCTGTTGTTATGGTAAACGCTGTGAAGCACCATGGGCGGTCCAGTTTCCCTACGGCAGCCCGGCTTTTGAAAGCCAGATACGACCCGATCCGGATCGCGGGCGTGCCGAACCGCTGTTGGATCTGCCGGACAGCTATTATTGCAATGACTGCTATAAGGACTTTGACGGATTGACGGATGAGCAAAAACACGCTGTAACAGAGGGCGACTGTCGCACACTGCCCGTGCATCCGACGCAGATCTATTCCAGCATCGGGGCCTTTATTTTGGCCGGAGTGCTTTACGGGATTTGGCGAATCGTCGGCAAGCGAAAGCCCGGTATCGTCTTAAGCTGCATGTTTATGCTGTATGGGCCCTGGCGTTTCTTCCTGGAAACCCTCCGCGATGACAACCCCTTTGAACAGGGCTGGTGGGCCATCTACAAAGGCGGCACCGTCTCCCAAAACATCGGCATCTACATGTTCATCACCGGAATCATCCTACTGACCATTTTTGCCACACGGAAGCCAACGCAATAGCCCGAAGCGCGGGCGCAGGGATAAAATTAGCTTTCTCTATGGCCACCACTCGTCCTAATGTGTTTACTTGTTGTTTTTAATCTCACAAAGCCAAGTATCTAGGCCAATTTCGCGAATCCTGTCCAAATTGATTTTCTTTTTATTATCCCCCTTAAAATGATTCTGCAGTTTTTCGCAGGGAAAATTTTCACATAAAGCACAGCTTAGAATATTCCTTTGCTCAGCACAACACCGAACTTCGCAATCCAGATTAGAGGAGTATTCTGTGTGAAGTGTTCCCCAACAGCCTTCGCAACCAACCTGTTCAGAAGAGATGTTTATATTCAATTGCTTATTAATTGCGGTTGCAACTTTTTTCTTCAAGTCATCGTCATTTTTAATATGCGCAATATAATCGTTACAGTTCCCACAATACAAACCGCAAGGGGCGATAAGCTTTTTTTCAGATTCCGACAACACGGTAGAACTCCTTCATTAACTAACATTTCCCATATAAAAAATTCTAAAAGATAGATAACATCACATAGCCGAGTCGCCAAGGTCACATTATGTCCTAAACGGGTGGCACAGTCAAGCTGTGCTTGGCTGTGTTTTGGATATCTGAATACCGGATTCTGCCGTCGCCAAAGCTATGGCAAAGC
>JBDLJN010000087.1:0-12196 GCA_039714335.1 Planctomycetota bacterium | reverse complement strand
ATTTTAAACGCCTGTTTTCCCTGAAACGAGGCCGCTTTTCGGCAGTTTCACGTTTCATCAGTATACAATAAAGTGCTGTAAAAAAAAACGCAAAATGCGCAAAAATATCTTTTCATATGCGAAAGCATTTTGCCCCCCGGCGGTCATGGGATCTGTCGGGGCGGCGACTGCTTTGTTCGCCTGATGATTGATGATTGACGATTGACGATTGACGATTGAAAAAACCGCAATTGTTTCAAACAATTGCGGTTTTTTTGTATTTAAGGGCAGGCGAAGTTTGACCGTAACAGTTATTTAACACTTTGACGGAAAAATACGCCCAAACAGTCTGTGGGCCGATTCGAGGAATTTTCCGCAGCGAATCACTCTCATAAGCTCTCGACTGCGGCCGCGATACGGTTCCTGATCGGGATGGATTTGGCGGCATTTTCTGACATGCTCGGCGGCCTGATCCCATTGGCCGAGCTGATAGTTGATCCAGCCGGCACACAACTGCAATTCGGCTTTGTCCGGCTCTAAACAGATCGCCTGTTCAACGCACTCAATCGCTCCGTCATAATCCCCATAAACCGCCAGCGACATCCCCAGCCCAAAAAAGGCCTCATCATTAATCTCCGCCTCATTAAGGGCCTGCATAAAACAGTTACTGGCGTCGGTTATCTGTCCGCCGCGCAGAAACATCCAGCCCATGGACGCCAGCACATCGGCATCCTCAACGCCCAATTGAAATTCATCGCGAAGAAGCTGCAAAACACCACGCATACTCGACCCCTCGGTAAACTCTATTTCCGCCAGACGAAAACGCGGACCGACCAGTTCTTCGCCGTATTTCATCGCGTTGACATAGCATCGCGCCGCCTGCGGATACTGCTGCCGCAGTCGAAGTATCTCGCCCAGATAAAAGTGAGCGGGGGCAAAGGTTTCATCAAATTCAAGAATTCGATTGAACTTTTCACTGGCGGCTTCCAGGTCGCCGCTTTCCAGCAGGAACAAACCAAAATCCAGGATAATGTCAAGGTTGGCCGGATTTTTGCGCAGCTCGATCAGGAACTCCTCACGGGCGCGCTTGCCCTGTCCGCTGACCCAGCAGGCCTGGGCAAGGCGGTAATGGATTTGCGGGTGGCCGGGGTCCAATTCGGCACACTTGTCCCAGCACCAGATTGCCCTTTCGTATTCGGCCTGTGTAAACAGGGAATTGCCGATGTTATAATAGCATAATGGGCAATCCGGATTGATCTGCTGGGCCATGTAGAACATCTGCTCGGCTTTTTCGTACCGCTCCATCTCGGTATGGGCAATGATCCGGTTGCAGTAAGCCGGCTCAAACATCGGATCAATCTTCTCGATCTGCTCAAAGACCGACAGGGCCAGATCGTATTGCGCGGTTCGTGTGTAGTTTACGCCCAGGCAATTGATGATCTCCACGTCATCAGGCATGCATTCAAGGGCTTTTTTATAGAATTCGATGGCTTTTTCGTATTGCGCAAGTCCATCCAGCGTCAGGGCCATGTTAAAATACCATTCGCCGTGTTCAGGGCCTTTCCGGATGGCAACATCCAGTTTTTCCAGGGCCTGCTGCATCTGGCCGTTTTCGTAGAGTTCACAGGCCTCGGAAACCATCTCTTCGGCCTGATTCCATTCGTTGCCATAGTCAAAATCGTTGTCTGGATCCAACATCATCTATCCTGAATTAAAATTAGCGTCCCGATCACGTCGGGATTCCTCATTTTCGATCTATTCCGTACCACATCCTATATCGTCAGGATAAAACACCCGCCTTAGTACATTGGCCCGAATTGTAAGCTTTTTCCTTACGAAAAGTTTTTTCTGGCTTTCTCTCGTTTAAGTTACTATAATTACAGAAGTTAGAAACGCCTCGCGGGCAATTACCCCGGAAGCGAATAAATTCTCGATGACTTTTTTTCACTCGTCCTATAAAATGCGAACAAGAAACAGGTGAAGTTTACAAAATAAAACGCCCTCAAAGGGCCGCATAAAAAGGTGTATCTGAAAAAAGAGGTTTTATAACGGAGCATGAAATGGTTCAGGAATTGAAAGGTCAGCTTAGCGCGGGACAAAACAAATTTGCAATTGTTGTCAGCCGGTTTAATGAGTTTATCACCACTAAACTCCTGGGCGGCGCCATCGATTGCCTCCAGCGACACGGCGCCGGCGACGATCAGATCGTCGTCGTATGGGTGCCGGGCACGATTGAGATTACACCCATTGCCAAAAAACTCGCCGAAAGCGGAAATTATGGAGCCGTGATCTGCCTGGGCGCGGTCATTCGCGGCTCGACCAGTCACTATGACTATGTCTGCCAGCAGATCACTCGCGGCGTCGGCCAGATCAATTACGACACCGGTACACCCGCGATTTTCGGCGTACTGACCTGCGACACGATTGAACAGGCCGTCGAGCGGGCCGGCACCAAGCAAGGCAATGCCGGAACCAATGCGGCCATGGCAGCGATGGAAATGGCTGACCTGCTCAGTCAACTATAATCACAGGCAGTTTTCATTGACAATTGAAGGAACGACGTTGGATCGCAGAACGAAAGCCAGAGAACTGACAATGCAAGCGCTTTGCCAACTGGATGTGCAGGGCAGTGATGCCGAATTGATGCTGCGCGTTTTTTTCAATGAGAATACAGACGATCCGATGGTGCTGCAGTTAGCCAAAAAATGGACACACGAGGCCTGGGAAAAGGTGCAGGCCTGTGATGACATGATCGCAGACGCCGCGGTGCGATGGAAACTGTCGCGGCTGAGCCATGTGGACCGTGCGATCCTTCGGATGTCAACGTATCAATTACGATACTGCGAAGACATCCCCCCCAAGGTCGTCATCAACGAGGCCATCGAGATCGCCAAAAAATTCAGCACCGAACAATCCCCCCGTTTTGTCAACGGCGTTCTGGACGCAGTCCTGAAACATCTTAAACAAATCGCTGTTGAAACCGCACCGGAAAAGGAAGAGGACCTGTGAGAAAAATTGCAGTCTTAAATCAAAAAGGCGGCGTGGGCAAGACCACCACCGTCGTCAATGTGTCGGCGGCACTGGCATTCCAGGGCCAGCGCGTTCTGGTCATCGACCTGGACCCGCAGGCGCACCTGACGATTCATTTAGGGGCCGACCTGGACCCCGACGCGGCGGGCGTCTATGAAGTACTCACCGGCAGCAGCACAATGGCCGATGCGATGCGCCCCGTGCGGGAAAACCTCTGGCTTTTAGGGGCCGGCATCGATCTGGTCGGTGCCGAGGCCGAACTGGTCAACGAAGTCGGCCGCGAAACGATCCTGGCCAAAGCCGTCGAATCCGTACAGGACCGCTTCGACATCCTGATTATCGACTGTCCCCCGTCGTTGGGTCTGCTGACATTGAACGCACTGGCCGCCGTCAACGAAGTCATCATTCCCATCCAGCCGCACTTTTTGGCGCTGCAGGGATTCAGCCGCCTGCTGCAAACCGTCACACTGGTTCAGTCCCGCATCAATCCGGCGCTGCGGGTCTCCGCCATCCTGATGTGCATGTTCGACAGCCGCACCAGTTTATCCAACGAGGTGCGGGAGGATATTAAGCAATTTCTGTCCCGCGCCCGCGAAAGCGACCAGCCATGGTCACAGGCCCAGGTCATACCGGTCCATATTCGACAAAATATTAAACTCGCCGAGGCCCCCAGCCACGGACAGACGATTTTTGAATACGAACCCAACTGCCACGGCGCCGCCGACTACGAGGCCGTTGCAGACTTTCTGAACGGAAAAACCGAAGCCGTTACAGATAACATCCCCCCGGAACAACCCGTCGAGCCGATTAACACAGACACTCCGGACAACAGCGAACAGATAGAAACAAACACCCGCGCCGTTTCTGATGAAGTGGTCGTGGATAACTCACCCGGAAGTTAAGCGCATAAAAAAAGACCGCTTCGTGGATGAGAGGAAACGGTCTTTATCTTGAAGATCGCAGATTAAAACGATCTCATATCTTTATTGCTTTTTCAATTATCGTTGACAAACAACACTTGTCAAATGTTTTTTGCTATTTTTTTTCCTCTGTCATCGCAGCCGGGTCTTGCAGCAGATCAAGGATCATCTTTAAAAACTTCGCCGCATAAAACTCATCCACCACCCGCTGATCAAATGCCAGCGCAACATACATCATCCGCCGCGTTTCAAATCCGCCGTTACGCGGCACCACCGCCTCTTCGATATTGCCGATTGAAACAATCCCCGTCGCCGACGGCGGGCTGATCGCATAAAACGATTCAATCCCGTACATCCCCAATCCCGTCAGCACCATATTGGCGCCGTCAAAATCATCGGGCAGCAGTTTGTTGGATCGCGCTTTTGCAAGCAGATCCTGGCTTTCGGTCGCCGTCTGCGTCAACGACTTCTCGTTCATCTCTTTCAGCACCGGCACCACCAACCCCTGCGGCGCCGCCACGGCAAACCCGACACCAATATTCTCAGCGATCACCAGATTATCGCCGGACGCATCGATCGTCGCCGCCATCAATGGATGCGCCTTCACAGCCTGCGCGATCGCATAGACAAAAAAGTCGTTGGTGGTCACACGCACGTTCACGCGGCGGCAATACTTTTTACGCATCGCAACCAGATCCGTCAGATCAACCCGCACCCGAAGATAGGCACACGCCTTATCCCGTTTGGACTGGTGCATATAGTTGCCGATCAACTTCTGGATTCGCGTCAGCGGCAGTTGTTTTTTTTTCACAGCGTCTGTCAAGAAAACCCTTTCATTCTGAAAGGCAAGTGTATCAGCCGCAAACCGAAAATTCAAGCATTAATCACTTGCCAAATCGCCCCACTGTCTTATACTGTAAAGACAAGCGAAAAAAAAATCATTATTTATTGGGAGAATAGCATGAAACAGACATCCACCCTCACCTTGTTGGCCATGGCACTTATTGTGATTGTTTCCGGCGGCTGCCAGAAAGCATACTACGGCACTATGGAAATGTTCGGAAAACACAAACGGGACATCCTCGTTGACAATGTCGCCGATGCCCGGGACGCGCAAAACCAGGCCAAAGAACAATTCGCGTCCGCACTGGAAGAATTTGTCTCGGTGGTGGATACGCCGGGAGGCAAGCTTGAGGAGAAATACAACACCCTCAACGCGGCGTACGAAAAGAGCAAAGAAAAAGCCGACGCGGTCAAAGGACGCATCAAGGATGTGAAGCGCGTTGCCGAGGCACTCTTTGATGAATGGGAAAATGAACTGGATGACTATGCCAGCGACTCCCTTCGCAAGGCCAGCGAAGATAAACTCAAGCAGACGCAGAAACGCTATGTCAAGCTGATTTCGGCGATGGAGCGTGCCGAATCCAAGATCGCCCCCGTGCTGTCGGCATTTCACGACCAGGTTCTGTTCCTGAAGCACAACCTCAACGCACAGGCCATCGCGTCGCTGCAGGATGAACTGACAACGGTGGAAAATGAGATCGGCATCCTGATTCAGGAGATGGAGAGGTCCATCGATGAAGCCGATGCGTTTATTCAGGAAATGACCCAGCAGGAATCGTAGGGGAAATCAAAAAAGAATGACCGGCAGGAGTCGCCTCCTGCCGGCCAACAGTTATATGCACCCGCTATTTATCGAAGCGGGACCCGTTGGTTTTCGAGTTTTGTCTTCTTATCTGTCAAACTGCACGGCGAGACCGATCGAACCGGTCTTCAGCAATTGATCGCGGTCCACACGAAGCACTTTGGCATGTTTGATACGGGCGTACTGGCCCTTTTGCTTTGCTAATGTCGTCGTACGGGGGAAATTGATCTCGATCTCGTTGCCGGGATGAACCGGTGTTGTCATCGGAACTGAGAGAAGCGCACCGCCTTTGCAAACATTGACACTTTTGCCGGTGAAAAATCGATTTGCTTCGGGAAGCCAGACGCTGATCGGCCAACTGAGGTCCTGTCGAATATCCTGACGCTGCTCTAAAACTGTACTCTCCATAGTTCCGTTCTCCATAAATTTAGTTAACTTCATTGTCATGGAAAATATATCGTCAATGTTAAGATGGATAATTTAGTGTATTTAGATAATTTGTTGTGTTTTTTTTAGAAATCCTTCCCGAAGTCGACAGTGATCGGCATTCGGGTGTATTATCGGCCCCAATGAGAAAAATTTAATCCCGCCGCGGCAATTTGGCAGCGCAAATATTAAACGGTATTGGTATCAGTGGGGCTGTTGAAAAACCCCGGCATCGGCACTTGACGAAAACAAGTACCCGTATTTATCGCACAGGAACGCATATCATGACCGGCTTGAAACATCATGGATTGACTTTTTCAACAGCCCCTCAGTCACTGGTTGACCGTAAATTGCGATTTTTCACAAGGGATTTCCTGCCCCGCAGAGAATAATTGCAAAACAGGGACGTCAGTCTTCTTCGATGCGGAAGGTGATGTTTTGGGCACCGAGGCCATAGAGCACGTCGTAGACCTTGACGACGATGTCCCATGGTATGGCGTCGTCATAGTACAACTCGACAGGGACCGGGCCGGTGGTTTCCAATGCCAACCGGACCTTTCGTGCCAGCACCAAAAGGGACTCGGACGGGTTTTCAGCGGAGAGGGCTATCGGGGGACGATTTCCAATCCGCAGCAAACAACCGGAGGGGGCCGGCTCGATAAAAATTTTCAAGGGGGTGTCTTTTGTGACGGCATTTTGCGGGGATGCTTTGCCGACGATGACAGGCAAAAGCTGTTCGGGTTCCTGAAACTTAGCCGTCAGGACAAAGAATGCCAGCAGCAGAAAAATCACATCGATCATCGGCGTCATGCGAAGGCCCATTGACAGACGCCGCTTGCGGCCGGAAAAGCCCGCCATCACTGTGTGATGGAATCCTGATGTGTGCTGCTTGCTGGCCATATTTTTATACATTTGAAAAGTTCAATAAACGCAAGAGACGCGAAAGGTGCAAAAGTCGCAAATGATAAAAGGACATAAAATCCCATGTGGCTTTCGCACCGTTTGCATTTATTTTTACACACTTCCACGCCCCCTTCGCTCTTCGAGCTACGGCGGGATAAAAAAGTGTGAACTCTGTACTACATGTCAAACCGGCTGGAGGCATTGGCTCTGTTCGGCGCCGGCGTGGAGTGCTTTGAGGTTGACCTCGACCAGCTTTGGATTTTTGCTCGAGAACAGGTCGGCAATGGCCTGTTCAATGCTGTCCATCGAAAGCAGGCTCGTATGCTCGATAAACGCACCCACCGAAATAATGTTAGCGACGCGAAGGTTGCCGATCTCATGGGCGATCCGCGTCGCATCGACCTTGATGCACGCCAGGTCCGTCCGCACCGGATCGCGCTGGATCATCGAGGTATTCATCAGCACCAGCCCGGCCTTTTCGATCTGCGGCTCAAAACGGTCCAGGGACGGGCCGTTGAGAATGATCGCCATATCCGGACACGCCACGAAGGGATTGAATATCTCGTCTTCGCTGATGACGACCGTCGCATTCGCCGTTCCGCCGCGCATCTCAGCGCCATAGGAGACCATGCCAACGACATTCTTGTTTTCAATAACGGCGGCTCGGGCAAGGACATTACCGATCAGGACAATGCCCTGACCACCGAAGCCGGCGATGATGATCTTTGTTTCGTTTCTGTCCATTAGCCCTCGTCCTTATACACACCCAGCGGAAACGCTTTCTTCATTTCGTTGTTGACAAAATCAACGGATTTTTCCGTGGACAGCTTCCAGTCCGTCGGGCACATCGAAAGCACCTCGACCAGCGAGAAACCCTTGCCGTCGATCTGATTCTGAAAGGCCTTTTTAATCGCCCGTTTTGTCGCGTTGACATTTTTGGGCGTGCTGACGGCGGTTCGCTCCAGATAGCAGACGCCGTCGAGGGCGCTTAACAACTCGCACACCTTCAGCGGCGGGCCTTCGCCGTGTTCGCCGCGGCCGTTTTGTGTGGTGGTGCTGACCATGCCGGTCAAGGTGGTCGGGGCCATCTGGCCGCCGGTCATGCCGTAGATGGCATTGTTGATAAAGATCACGGTGATATTTTCGCCGCGATTGGCGGCATGAATCGTTTCGCCGGTGCCGATCGCCGCCAGGTCGCCATCGCCCTGATAGGTGAAGACGATCTTGTCGGGCTGGACGCGTTTGATGCCGGTCGCTACGGCGGGCGGGCGACCGTGGGCACACTCGATAATATCACAGTTGAAATAATCGTACAGCAGCACCGCGCAGCCCACCGGCGCGGTACCGATGGTTTTTTCGCGAATGCCCAGTTCCTCGATCACCTCGGCGACCAGACGATGGGCAATGCCGTGGCCGCAACCCGGGCAGTAGTGCGTGCGGGCGTCCGTCAAAATCTCGGTTCGTTTCAGTGTCGGCATATTACATCCCCCTCTTTGCGACTGCAGCGGCCATCGACTCGATCTTTTCGAGAATTATCTCTTCGGTCGGATACCAGCCGCCGCCTTTGCCGAGGAACTCAACCGGACAGGCGCTGTCGACAGCCAATTTGACATCTTCGATAAACTGGCCGTGGCTCATTTCAACTACGAGCATCTGCCCGACGGTTTCGGCGGCAGCGGCAAAGGGATCGCTGGGGAACGGCCAGAGCGTGATCGGCCGGATCAGGCCCACCGCAATGCCTTTTTTTCGAGCCAGACGAATCGCGCCTTTGGCAATGCGTGCGGTAATCCCGTAGGCGGCGATGACAATTTCAGCGTTCGCCGTTTCATATTCCTCATAAAGCGAAAGCTCGCTTTCAATGCGTTTGTATTTTTCCTGCAGGTGCTCGTTGTGCGTTACCAGGGCATCTGTCGGTCTCAGGTAGAGGGTCTTGACGACACGCGGTTTGCGACCGGCGCAACCGTCCAGAACAAAGTCCTTCGCGGGCAGATCGACAATTGGCTCATAAGGGAGAATCTCGACGGGTTCGGCCATCTGGCCGGAAATACCGTCGCCCAGTATCATCACCGGATTGCGGTAGTAGTCGGCCCAGTCAAACGCGTTCATCGTCAGGTTATAAATCTCCTGCACCGAGGCCGGGGCCAAAACGATCAGGCGATAATCGCCGTGACCGCCGCCTTTGACGGCCTGGAAATAGTCGGCCTGTGAGGCGCGGATATTGCCCAGACCGGGACCGCCCCGCTGCACATTGGCGATCAGGCAGGGAAGCTCGGCGCTGGTGATATAGCTGATGCCCTCCTGCTTTAAGCTGATACCCGGCGACGAGGAACTGGTCATGCAACGCGCGCCGGAAGCGGACGCCCCAAAGACCATGTTGATCGCGGCAATTTCGCTTTCGGCCTGAACGAAAACACCGTCGACCTGCGGCATCCGTTTGGACATATATTCGGGGACTTCATTCTGCGGCGTGATGGGGTAGCCGGCGAAAAAACGGCATCCTGCCTGTACCGCCGCCTCGCACATCGCCTCATTGCCCTTGAGCAGTATTTTTTTACCCATATTTCACTTCCCTGTATCGAACAACCACAAAGTGTCGCCCGCTACCATTTTTTTTAGCCACAGATTAACACTGATCTACACAGATTTATAACCATGAAGGACAGGGAGAGCATGAAGAAAAAAATAATTTAAAAAACTTCATGTTCTTCAGTTTCTTCATGGTAAAAACTCCGTGTCACTCCACCAAATCCGTGGTTTCTTTTTTTTCTGAGGTTTTTACACCCTGTTTGTCCACCTGGATCGCACAATCCGGACACATCCGAAAACACAGCCCGCAGGCAGTACAACAGTCCGCGTCGCTGAATTCCGGGTAAGGAAGGCCCTGGTCGTTGAGATCGGCAGACATGCGAAGTATCTTCTGCGGACAAAACAGGACACACATCCCGCAGCCCTTACAGCGGTGCTTATCAAAGTGAACTTTATTCATTTCATACCTTACAATAGTACTTTATCGGTGTTTTTATCATACGGGCAATGGTATTCCGGGTCAACCTAATTTGGTAACATTTTGTCCGCAGCTCAGGCATCTTGCCAGAGAAAATGCGTTTTTTCGATCAAATGGACTCACGCTGGAAGCGTGGGCTACCTTTTGTTAAAAGATGCATCCCAGTCTTTCCAGACCGCTTCATAGCCGTGTGAGCAAATACTTTGGGCCACTTCGGCGGGGGTTCGGTTGTCGGCGACCTCAAACTGTTCGGCCGCGTCGGTTTCGCTGGCATAGCCGCCGGGGTTGGTTTTTGAACCGGCGCTGAGACGGGTCACGCAAAAATTAATGAGATTATCCCGGAATGACGCGCTTTCCCGCGTGGACAACACGATGCCCGCATCGGCGAAACACAACCGCAGGGCAAGCATCATCTGCACCATGTTTTGATCCGAAACCAGATGCGGCCATTGATCCTGCACGTTGGTTGCCGGGCAAATACGGGGGAACGAAAATGAGATTTGACTGCGCCAGTACGTTTTCACTAAATAACAGGCATGTTGGGCCAGTGCCAGCGTTTCGGTTCGCCAGTCGGTCAATCCAAGCAGAACACCCAGCCCGATGCGGCGCATTCCGGCGGATGCATACCGATCCGGGGCATCGAGACGGCTGTTGTAATCGGCCTTGGGACCGGCGAGATGATAGTCGGCATAGACACTCCGGTCGTAGGTTTCCTGATAGAGCGTTACGCCGTCGATACCCGCATTGAAAACCTGTGTGTATTCATCCCGCGCCATCGGGTAAATCTCGATCGACAGGGATGAAAACTTTTCTTTGAGCTTCGAAGCCAATTCACATAAATAGTCCGGCGATATAAATGCTTTATCCTCGCCGCTGACCAGCAGTAAATGGCGAAAGCCCTCGTCCGCAATGACATCCGCGTCCGCCAACGCCTGTTCAACTGAAAGCCGGGTTCGCGGGACATCGGTGCTTTCATTGTAGCCGCAGTATTTACAGCGATTGATGCAGACGTTTGAAACATACAGAGGTGCATACAGTTGAATGGTTCTGCCGAATCGCTGAATCGTCAGATTTCTGGCCTGCTGGGCCATTTGCTCAAGATACGCCTCTGCCGCAGGAGAAAGCAGTACAACCAACCGGTCGAGTGAGAAATGCCCGGGCGATTTAGACAATTCACGCTGGACCTGTCCGGCAGTAACATCCTGTAATCTCTGCCGCCAGATATCTCGGTTGCAGTCAAGCTGCTTTTCGGAAAGAATTGATTGAATGTCTGTCTTTGTCTGCATTGGCTATAAACGAAAAACTGCCGGCAAGATGCCGGCGTTACTATTCACGCAGGAAACCGGTTAAAGGGCTGGAGGCGCTGGCGGTATCGCTTTGGGGGGCGAGGCCAGTTTCATAAGCGATGCGTCCGGCTTCGGTGGCCATCTTAAAGGCCCCTGCCATCTGTACCGGATCATTGGCTGTCGCAATCGCGGTATTTACCAGTACCGCATCGGCACCCATTTCCATTGCTTCGGCAGCATGGGACGGAGTACCCAACCCCGCATCGACCACAACCGGGACCGTCGCCTGTTCGATAATAATCTCAATCGAAGCCTTCGTTTTTATGCCCTGATTGGACCCGATGGGACTGGCCAGCGGCATCACGGTTGCGCAGCCGACATCCTGCAATTTTTTCGCTAAAATCGGGTCCGCATTGATATACGGCAGAACGATGAAGCCGTCTTTAATAAGTATCTCGGCGGCTTTGAGCGTTTCCTGTCCATCCGGCAGGAGGTAGTATGGGTCGGGGGTTACTTCCAACTTGACCCAGGCGATCCCGCTAGCGGCGCGTGCCAGACGGGACAGGCGGATCGCTTCGTCCGCGTCACGAGCGCCGGAGGTGTTCGGCAGCAACTGATACTTCGTTTGATCAATGGCCGCGAGCATATTGTCGTTTTCATTTTCGATATCGACCCGCCGCAATGCAACGGTTACCATCTGCGTACCGGATGCGTCAATGGCCCGTGCCATCAGTGTGTTGGACGCAAACTTGCCGGTGCCGACGAACAACCGGGAATCGAATTCCTTATCCGCTATTTTAAGTGATTCCATATCTATCCAGTTATTTATTTTAAAAAAATACTGTCTAATTCTTTCGCCCCTCTGGGGCTTGTTAGCAGAAAGAATCTTCCTTTCCGGAGGCTCACGGGCGTGTTGCCCAAATAACCCACACTATTTTAATGCCAATTTTTCACTCATTTGGTACAATAAGGTTCCTAATCGATTCTCTACGAAGAGGTCTTT
>JBDLJN010000086.1:0-12222 GCA_039714335.1 Planctomycetota bacterium | reverse complement strand
TAGAAGCCGCAGTGCAATCTGATGATCGAATGCAGTGGTGGCGCCAAACTCGTTTCGGCATGTTTATCCACTGGGGGCTGTATTCTGTATTGGGTGGAGAATGGGACGGCGTCGACCACGGAAAAGAGATGGGCGGCGCCAGCGCGGAATGGATCATGCTCAGGGCGCCGGTACCCACCACCGAGTATGAAAAGCTGGCCGGTCAGTTCAACCCAGTCAAGTTTGATCCCACAGAATGGGTTGGCCTGGCGAAAGAAGCCGGCATGAAGTATATGGTCATCACATCAAAACATCACGATGGTTTCAGTCTGTTTGACAGCAAGATGACTGACTATGACATTATGGATGCTTCTCCGTTCAAACGCGATATCATCAAAGAACTCGCCGACGAATGCCGTAAACAAGGGATTCGGTTCGGTGTGTATTATTCACACAGCAAAGACTGGCGCAATCGGGGCCGGTCCGAGAAGGCAAGGCCTTCCAAGGAATATACTGCTCTTGTGAAAGGGCAACTCCGCGAACTGCTTACGAACTATGGTGACATGGCAATCATTTGGTTTGACATGGGAGATAAGTTCACCGACATCAACACTGAATATGGAAATATCGTCAAAGAACTGCAACCCAACTGCATCGTCAGCGGTCGCCTGAAGGGCAAGAAAAATATCGCTGACTATCGTTCAGAAGCCGATCGGAGTATTCCAAAAAGAAGGGTTACGGGCGATGTGGAAGCACCCATGACACTGAGAGACAACTGGGGCTATGACAAAGATGAGGATAACTGGAAGACCGACAAGGACATCCTCGAGCGGATCAGTCTGTGTGTCTGCCGCGGCGCCAACATGCTTTTGAATATGGGACCACAGCCCGACGGAATGCTCTGTCCGGAGGAAATCCGCAGCTTAAAGGCCATCGGCGGGTGGATGAAGGTCAATGGCGAGGCGATCTATGGCACAACAGCCAGTCCTTTTGATTTTGATTTCCCATGGGGTTCCATGACACAGAAAGACAACAAGCTTTACCTGCACGTTCTGAAATGGAACGCCGACGGCATTCGGTTCAATGGATTAATCAGCAAGCCGACGAAAGCATACCTGTTGGCCGATCCCGAACAGCAGGCACTTACTGTCCGGCAGGACGCGGGCAAACATATCACCACGGCGATGGTTCCATCTGAGGCGCCGGATCCAAATATTTCCATTATCGTTTTGGAATTTGATGCGCCTGTAAAAATTGACAACACGGCAAAGGGAAAATACCATTGGACTAAAGGCACGGGCATCAAGCTGCAGCGAGGCAAGAGGCGTACGGCTCCCAATTAAAATTCTCGGTCTCTAATCGAAGGTCGTTGGCAGGTCGGGATTGCGGTGATGTTCGAAAAACTGGTGCAGTTCATGAGGCAGGGTTCGGCCGTTAGACAGGTTCTCCGGCAGTTGGTCCTCAGCGAACCAGGTGACTTCACTGGTTTCGTTGCTGGCGGTCGCTTCACCGCCGAGCAGTTCGCACAGGAAAAACAGCTTGTAAATGCTGAACGGGTACGACGGCGTATGGCCCTGGTTGTCACGGTCATAGATGGCCAGCAACTTGATCGCTTTGACTTTGTAGCCGGATTCCTCCCAAACCTCGCGGGCAACATTTTCTGACGGCGTGGTTCCGGTATCGCACCAACCGCCCGGCAGCGTCCAACCGCCGTCAGCGATTTCTTTGACCATCAGGATTTTGTCGTCTTTAAACACCACACCCCGACTGTCCACCTTGGGTGTGGGGTAGCCGGCATCCTCCTGCAGAATGCCAAGGGCCTGGATAGCATCCAGGTTTTCGACGTGCTGTTCAAAAATTTCCGCGGCGATCTGCTCAATATCTTCATGGCGTTTAAGCTCGTAGCTGTCTTTGGCAAAATGCTTACCCGCCTGCGCGATCGCCTTCAACCGTTTGGCAATGTCGAACCAGTCGAATTGTATATCACCCATGATTTGGTCCTGAAAAAGGTTAACATATTCGCAGAGATTATACACCATCGGCAGAAAAAATGAAAATATGAAACTCAAGAATACATCACCACGGTTGCTACTCTTCAGGCGCTTTCTCTTCTTCAAAATCCAGGGCAGCAGAGTTGATACAGTAACGAAGGCCCGTCGGGGCCGGGCCGTCATTGAAGACATGTCCCAGATGCCCGCCGCACTTGCTGCAGGTGATCTCGGTACGAACCCTGCCCAAGCTGGTATCGCGGCTTTCCTGAACAGCCCGTTCATCGGCGGGGGCTGAAAATGCCGGCCAACCACAACCGGAATTATACTTCGTAGCGGACACGAACAACTCATTGCCGCAACCAGCACATTTATAGATTCCGGGCTCATAAAATTTATCATACTTCCCGGTAAAGGGCCGTTCGGTCCCCTTTTTCCGGAGAATGTGATATTGCTCGTCGCTTAATTTCTGTTTCCACTCGTTTTCAGTTTGGGGGATATTCGTTTTGGAATCGTCCATTTTGGCCTCCACAGCAGGGGTTGTATTTGAGGGCGGAGCGGTCTTTGCTTTTTTGTCACACCCCTCAAACCCGTACCAAGACAGAAATACAAGGCACGAAAGAATAGATTTTGCATACATTGTTACCATATCACACTCTTTTACGTCTGGAAAGACAGAAAGTTCACCGTTCATAGATTCAGCTTAATCATTGACGGTCAACAGTAATTCGATTATCTTGAAGAGAAACAATGTATTTTAATAGGAGTTTTATGATGCCGGAAGCGATTCGCGATCTTATTACACACCCCGTCGTGATTACGGTTATTTTTATTATAGTCTCGACCTTTGTGGGCGCGTTTATTAAAGGACGCAAGAAAGATAAATGCCTGAAAGCATTTCGAGACTTCATCGTGACACTGGAAGATGTCAGCGGAAAGCATATCTGGGGCCGGCTGAATGTCGAAGCGACGGGCATGGAGTTGACCTACACGCAGGCACATAACGATACGGATGGACACATCGAATCCAGCTATATGCTGTATAAATACGAGTACGGCAATATCTCCGCGCTGGTCCGCTTTCACGATTACCTCAGCGAGGAAAATCTCAAACGCCGGGACGAAGAGCTAAAGAAGACCTACCACCCAAGCTGGGGGAGGCGAAGCCGACGAAAAATGGTCAATGTCTTTAAGACGATCCGCGACTCGATCATGGAAGTGTCCAACGTGCTGCTTTCTCAAGCAAAAAAAACGACCGGGGCCGGGGGCCTGCTGAAAACACAGGACAAATATGTCTCCCAGATGAAGAACGAAATGATCGGGTCCGTGGACACGTCATACGAGCCGCTGCTGGAAAAATATATCGGCCATCACATCGTCGCCGAGTTCCTTGAAATCCTGGATGTAAAGTACTGGACTGGCAACGAAGACAACCGGAAGAAAGCCGACATTATTCTGCCGCGCAAGCGGGCGGTCGTGCGGCATTTAGCGGAGTAGTTTATGGTGAAAACCATACAAAAAAAGACTGCCTGGATTTATTTATTCACCCTGCTTGCGCTGGCTTTAATTCTGTCCGGCTGCCAGTTCGGTTCCCGGCCGCGGCTGCGCAGAAGCGACTATTTCGGCGCACCGGGAGAATCCCGTTTCCCGGATGCTGACGATCTGGGACCGCACTCTCTGGACGCCTGCCGGGATGAAAAAGTCGGGCTTGTCTATACCTGCAAAGGTGGATTCATCGATCTCGGCCATCTCCGGGAAGCGGCCGACCGCACGCATTACGCAGCGGGGATTCTCTACCAGAATCTCCTGCGTTCTAAAACAAGCTGTTCGTACCGAATCATCGAACCGTCAAGGTACTACTTAAAAATCCACTACCCGGATAATTGGAAGAGTTTGCCTCATAAAAGAAGATGTGCCATCGCCCGTGAAATATCGATTCCATATGGGCAATATCTGGCACATACCAGCCTGATCTGGCACGAGATAGTGACGTGGTACGGATATTCCTCAGTAGGAATCTTTCCCGAGAGTATCTCCGCATTTTCATGGGAAGACCCTTTTTCCGATGTATTAGGAACTCACCTGGCAGTCAAAGCGCTTGGCAACCAGAATAAACCTTATGAAGAAGTTATGGCAGATCTGATTGATAAAGCCCTGCAGCAACTGGATGTTCAACCGGCAGACACCGCCAGAAAAGCAACTCACAATATAAGGGATGAGTGGTTTGAGGGCGGCTACTATTTCTTTGTAAAGATGAAAAAACGAAATTTTGATGTCGGCTTGGATGACGGCATTGTAACACCCTGGCTGGTACCGGGTATTTGCCCGGACAGTGTCCCGAAAAGTTGCCCCGCTCCGCGCCCCAAGTCCGTACTGGACAAGTATGGTTTCAAGATACGGCTTGAGATCGAGCCGAAGGTATTCGAAAAAAAGAAAATCTATGAAGCCCTGAAGCTTTCAGCTTCAGAGCGGGTAGATCCGTCAATACATTTTCCGGAAATCATAGAAGAGATTCGCAAGGAAGCCAGAAGGGTCCAGGGGATTTATATGGACGTCTCACCGCAGAAAAAACAACTTTCAAAACAAAACCGGAAAACCGCAAAAACAAGGATGTAAAGAATGCCCCGAAAAACAACTCTTCTGTTTTCTGCGTTGACGGTAATCGGATTGATTCTCGCTTTAACTGTTTCAGGATGCAGTCTCAGCGGCGGGCCGCGCGGGCGATGGGGTTGGACGCCCCAGGTACAATACGGCAACCCCGACCGGTTGGGAACACATTCCTACGGTTTTGGCGGCCGTGAGGGATTCGGCATCTTTTACACCCTTCGCGGCGGCTCGATCGATCTGGATCATGTCCGCGGTACTGCCGATCTGACCAAGTACACCTACATCCGCGCAAAATCGACGATCGTAAAAGGAGGCAGCGGGTTTCGTGTCGGACCGGCATTTGAATGGACGACGAATCAAGTGAAATTCCAGTATCCGCCTAACTGGGACACCCTGTCGCAGGCAAAAAAAGAGAGAATTGCGCACAAAGCCGCGTTGATCATTGCTCCCGTGGTCGCTTATAATTCCACGATCTGGCACGAAATGATCACATGGAAGGGAACGCACTTTATGTTCATCGAGCCGGAGCACACTTCCGCATTCTCGTGGGACGATCTGTACTCCAATCTGGTGGGCGTCGAACTGGCAATGCAGGCAATTAAAGCCGGCTGTATCACAAACTCCGATTATGACCGGGCGATGACTGTGCTGATCGCCGAAGAATTTCAGCGGCTGGGTGTGGTGCCCAAATCAAAGGCAATTGAGATCACCGAGTCGGTGCGCGGCACATGGCACGCAACCGGCAAACTGATGAAACGCAATATGGATTCCGGCTACGATGACGGGTGGGTGACGCCATCGATCATTCCCGGTTATTGCAGCCAAGAGCCGATCTCACGTCCGATGCCGACACTTGATGGACTGGAGGAACTCGGTATTAAAGTCAACTATACGATCAGTTCAGCGTATTTTGAAAACGGCAAGCTCAAAAAAATCGCCGGCACTAAAACCGCCGTCAAACCGGTCAAACATTTCCCGACGATCATGAAAAACATCGAAGCCGAAGCCATCAATAAATACGGCTACATGATTCGATAGTCGTAAAAACGAAACCTCAGATTTCGCGGATGATCACGGATTTATTTTTTTCGGAATAAATAACGTACAAAAGAGGTTAGGCCGGCGAATTTGTAATTGCTGTCCACGTAGTGCTCGATAACGTAAAAAACAAAATAATAGGCCCGGCAAAAACACCAGACCGCAACAGCCAACATCGCAGCCACTTTCCATGATGGGTGATCCATCAGGATAATCAGAGACGCGATAATTCCCCCGAATACAAAAAGAAATCCCTTGAGATAGATCAGCTTTTTGTTTTTCAAGTCAGTCATCCTGTTCTCCTGTGATTATCCGGCCATTTTTATAGCCGGCGATAACAACTTTCACGCCCTGTTCATTTCCGACAACAAATGGAAATGAATTTCTATTCGTCGCCGCCCCGTATTCTCCTTTATGATTCATCGCCACAACCGAAATATCGCCAGCTTTACCTCGCCTCCGGGTTAAACTGTTATGTAAGTCAAGGGTCGCCTTTTCGCATGCCAGCTGGGCAGACAAGCCTGATTTCATCAACCTGACGATCTCATAGCATATACAGCCCTTCATAATATCCTCACCCAGACCTGTAGCGCACGCGCCGCCGATATCACTGTCCACATAATAACCGGCGCCCGGTATCGGTGAATCTCCTACACGCCCCTGCGCCTTATAAAATAAACCGCTGGTTGAAGTACAGGTTGCCATACGCCCCTTTTTATCAACGCCTGCAGCACACACCGTATCATGGCCCGCATAAGGGCTTAATCTCTCATCGTGAATCTTTTTTTTGTGTTCCTGCCAATGCTTCCGTGCTGATTCCGTAAGCATATTCTGACGCTTGAAGCCTTTGTTTTGCGCGTAGACCTCCGCCCCCGCACCTGCCAGAAAGTTATTAAATTGACTATCCATTAAACTTCTTGCTATCGAACAGGGATTCAGAAAGTCTTTAACAGAAGCTACAGCTCCAACAGAAAGATCTTCCCCGTTCATAAATGCGGCGTCCAATTCCACGACACCATGTTCATTAGGCAATCCACCATAACCAACAGATGAAAAATCGGGATTCTCCTCCACATCTTTCACACAGGCCTCTACCGCATCTAAGATATTACCATTATTTTCAAGCCCGTTTGTGGCCAGATGGACACCTTTTTCAGCCATTTTCCAAGTTGCAATTATTCCCCACATACAGTTTCTCCTATGTTATCTTTCCGGATGGATTTGCAAGTCACTCTCTTTGCCTTATTAGTTTTCTCCATATTATCGCCTCAATAATTTTCGCAGGACCGCCAGCAGGGTTTTGGGTTCAAAGTAGTTTTTCTCCAGGCGCACGTGGACGGTGCGGGGGTCTGGGATGCGGACAGTGCCGGGGTAGCGGGCAAACAGATCCGTTCCGGTGGTGCCTTCAGGGAACGAAAAAATTACATCGGGCTGCTGAACGATGATGCTCTGGATATTCCATTTGGCCGCCCAGATGCGAATTTGTGTCAGTTCCAGGAACTGCGTCACCTGATCCGGCACGGAGCCAAACAGGTCGCGCAGTTCGACTTTCAGCCGGTCGATATCCTTGATGTTCCGTGCGGCGGAGATGCGGCGATACACCTCCAACCGCTGGCGGTCCGAAGGAATATAGCTCTTGGGGATATAGGTCGAAAACCGGAGATCGATCACCGTTTCCGGCTCTTTTTCGATGGGTTCGTTTTTGAGCCGCTTGACCGCATCGCCCAGCAGGCGGCAGTACAGCTCATAGCCGACGGTGTTAATATGGCCGGACTGTTCGGGGCCAAGAATATTGCCCGCTCCGCGAATCTCAAGATCCCGCAGGGCAATCCGAAAACCGGCGCCCAGCTGTGAATATTCCTCGATTGCCTTGAGGCGTCTTCCGGCAATCGGCGTAATACTGCGCGACCGCGGCAGCAGCATATAGGCATAGGCCCGGTGTTTGTACCGCCCTACCCGACCACGAAGCTGGTGCAGCTGGGCCAGCCCGAACCGGTCCGAATCGGCAATGATAATCGTGTTGGCGTTGGGAATGTCGATACCGGACTCGATGATCGTCGAACAGATCAGCACACCGGTATCGCCGGCGATAAAACGGATCATCGCATCTTCCAGTTCGTACTTGGCCATCTGGCCGTGGGCAATATCGATCCTGACAGAGGGGTCTTTAATGATCTGCGCGACTTCATGAGCAAATCGCTCAATGGTCTGGACACGGTTGTACAGGAAGAATATCTGGCCGTCCCGATTGACCTCGAACAGAATGGCCTTGCGGATGGTCTCTTCGGAAAACCGTGAAACCTTTGTCACCACCGCCCGGCGATCCAGCGGCGGCGTGGACAGCGAACTGATATCCCGCAAGCCGATCATCGACATATGCAGCGTCCGCGGAATCGGCGTAGCGGTCATCGTCAGAATATCCACATTGATACGGAAGCGTTTAAGCCGTTCCTTGTGCTCAACGCCGAACCGCTGCTCCTCATCAATGATCAGCAGCCCCAGATCCTTAAAGCTCACATCGTCGCTCAACAGGCGATGCGTACCGATCAGGATGTCAACTTGTCCGGCGCGGCAGGACGAAAGGATATCCCGTGCCTGTTTTGGCGTGGTGAAGCGATTGATCACTTCAACCGTTACGGGAAAATCGGCGAATCGCTCCTTGAAAGTGCGGCCGTGCTGAACACACAGCACCGTCGTCGGCACCAGGACCGCCACCTGCTTATTGGCCCCGATCGCCTTGAATGCCGCCCGCATCGCCAGTTCGGTCTTGCCATAGCCGACATCGCCGCACAGCAGACGATCCATCGGTTTCTCCGAAGCCATATCGTCTTTAATCTCCGCCGCAGCAGTGATCTGATCGGGCGTTTCCTGATATGGGAACGACTCCTCGAACTCCCGCTGCCAGACCGTATCGCCGCCGAAATCAAAACCGCCGATCTTTTGGCGTTTGGCCTGCACATCCAACAATTCGGCAGCCATTTCTTCAATGCCTTTGGCGACATTTTCCTTTTGCCTTTCCCACTTTTTCGTGCCAATCCTGCTCAACGTCGGTCGTTTGGGCGTGGAGCCGATAAATTTCTGAATCAGGCCGATATTGGCAACCGGCACATGAATCTGCACCTTGTCGGCGTATTCCAGCGTAATGTATTCGGCCTGCGCGCCGGATTTTTCCATCATCTGAACACAGATAAACTTGCCAATGCCATAGCTGATATGGACGACATAATCGCCCTTTTTCAGGTCGAGCATGCTGTCAACCGCCGAGACACTCTGAATCCGCCGCACCCGCCGCCGCACGGAAACCTGACCGAAGACTTCATGGTGTGTCACAACGATCGTATCGATCGGGCGATTGATGAAACCGCGATGCACATACCCGATCAGCAATTTAAAGTTCGCCGGAACCGTCTCGAACTTTTCGCGGAGGATCTCACGCACGCGCTGGAGTTCAGCCTGATTTTCACAATAGAACAAGACCTGCTGGTTTTGCGATTCGGTAATAAGCTCTTCAAGAACACCCCTGTGATCCTTCCAGAGCGAACCGGCCTTATGCTCGAACTGCTGAGCACTGGTAATATCCAGATGGAAATCCGTCTGGGCTGTCTGTGCAAAACGACCGACCTGGAGGCAGGAATATTTTTGCATCGCCTTGTACACAGCCGACCACGGGTACATACCGCGCACATCCTCCAGACGGCTCAAAAAGACATCGGACACTTCGGCGATCTCGACAGGTTCTTCGAGAATGATCAGTGTTTCGGCGGGCAGCAGATTCAGCAGCAGTTCCGTACCCTCCGGATCGATCGTCGATTGCGGAGCGGTAATCTGCACCGAGGTGAGCGTGTCGCTGGAAAGCTGTGAATCCAGGTCAATCCGGCGAAGGGTTTCAATCCGGTCGCCGAAAAACTCCACCCGCACGGCACCGGATTCGGCCATATCCAACTGGGTTTGTTTTTCGCTTGCGGCCGTACACACAGGTGCAAAGATATCCACGATGCCGCCGCGATGGGCAAACTGTCCCGCTACATCCACCCGATCCACCCGCTCAAAGCCGTGGTCGGTCAGCCAACCGGCCAGCAGTTCCGGCTCGATTGTTTGGTTGACGGATAGTGACAAGCCCTGTTTGGCCAATATCTGCGGTTTGGCGACCGGCTGATTGAGGGCCTGCACGGATGTCGAGATCAGAAACGGTTCGGGATTTTCTTTTTTCTGTTGTTGCGCCAGCCACAATGACATCCGCAGCCGCTGCGCCAAAATCTCATCGGTCGCGTCCTTTATATCGTCGGGGCTTTCCCAAACGGCAAATGTCTGCACTGGCAAGCCGGCAAAGACCTGCAAATCATCGGCGGCGGTATCCGCATCGTCAATGTGCGGACTGATGTATAAAATCGGCCTTTTTAGCGTGTTCCACAGATGTGCGGCCAAAGCGGGCGCAAAAGACCCCCATGTCCCGCTAACATTGACCGGCCCCTGCGAGGGGTCATAATCAGCCAAACGGGATACAATTTGGCAAACCGTTTTGTCGCTGCTTAAATCCAACAAAATATCTTATTCATCAGCATAGGCACGGTCTAACCCATCTGATTACCATCAGCACTTTCTCACTCACCCACAGCCAAGCACATCCCTTCCCGATAAATCGGGACTCGGGACATGCTTGACCGTGCCACCCTTTGAAACCATTATTTGCATTCAACAGCCCTAATCATCCCACCCACCCGTCGTCATGCGCTTTTTCCAAGGATATTGAGGAAAAGATTTATACTCACTGATGCTATGTACAAAAAAAAGGTCGCCTTCAAGGTCGCCTCTAAGGCCCGATCGATAGCCCAACACGATTTTTTTGGGCAAATGGTTGTAAGATGGAGATCCCTGGTAACATATTTCATGATAAAATGTCAAGAGTAAAGCAGTAATATATGATCTTCTAAGTTCTATGTAAGTTTCTTCGGGAGATGTGTCCTTCTCATGATTGTAATTCGATGCAACGCTTCCTAATGAACGTTTCCTTTCATCCCATTCATTCTTGATTTTCTCCATAGCCAACTTAAATTGGCACGGCAACATTGCTTTCTTATAATACGGAACGAATCTATTGTCCTTATTTGATTTATAAGAATTCCTAAACAATTCGGTGTGTTTTTCCCCTGCTGGTTTTAAACGGGGATGTTGCGTGATAACTGCATCAAGTTGGTTTTCAATTAACTTAGATAGCTCATCAACTTGACTGTCTATAACTTCTCTTTCGATAGCATCGGGTAGCGGTGTTATTATTGCAGACCACAAATACCACTGAAAGGAAGTAAACATCTTCTTATTAGATCCTGAAACAAATGGCATTGTGTATTTACAAAATGCGGGTAAATCCCTTAGAGTATCTTCAAAAACATTTTCAGGGATACCAATCACTGCTACTTTTGCAAAAAGTAAGGCGAGCGGTTCTACCATTACGTCTATTTTATCTTGGGACATATGAATTTCATCTAGGCTTTTTCGGAGAGTTTTCCGAAACAAATCAATCTGACTTTCAATTTGGCTATATTCGCATTCTGAAGGTTTGATATTAAGCATAGTACCTTTTCTTAACAGTTGCGAATCGGCATCATAATATCGCTGAGCTAGTAAATTAAGCCACTGAGACGCTATCCTTATCTTGTCAAATTTTGTCTCTGATTTTCGATAAGCGTGTTCGTAGTTATTGGTACACCTTTTAGCCAAATTGCGAAGTTGGACAGCTTCTTTTGTAGTTGGCCATCTTCGCTGAATCGTTGAAGCTAACTTTTCGTATTGGGCAGCAGATGCCCTTGCTCTTATTAATGCACATTTGATGTCGTCATAAGGCTTACGGTCATTAACAGGCTCAATCTCCCCTGATTTTGATACCATATCAAATAATCCGTTGAGATAAGCTAATTCAAGTAGTTGATATTGAATGTCTAATGAACAATCTCTAATCGCTTCAAGCGTTCTTCTTTGAAAAGATTCTGCTTGAGAATCAGCTTTAGGTCCATGAATATCAACTGCAACTGATCCAGTCTCCTTCAAATAAATATTAACTGTATCGCATTTACTGGAAAGCGTCTCAAGGATACTTAACAAAACCGTAATTGGTGCATTGTGTTCCTTTTTCCGATTACCTTTCTCAAATTCTGATATCTCCCCTAAAGCATAAGCGGAATTGCTTAAAAGCAAGAAAAACATTGTCGATACAATAAACAGCAAATTCGTCATCTTTATATTCATTGATAAACTCCCTTTCGAGTTTGACGTAAATGATAATGTAACTCAAGTTGACTGACTTTTTTCATCGTTTTACGCGGCGACTAACAGCCGCCCTAGCTCTTTGACAATTTGCGTTCCACTGGAAAACTGTTTCAAGTATTCGGTCAGATCGTCCCACACAATACGACGGGTGGCCGGGGTGATATTGTACCCTTGACGGGTGGCACGGTCAAGCCATGTCCCGAGTCCCGATTCATCGGGAAGGGATGTGCTTGGCCGTGTTTGCTGTTGCGTGTTTGATTGCCATGTTTTCTATCCTGCCCCTTCAGGGCGTTTTTGTTTTTATATGGACCCCTTCAACCCAGAGCATTGCCCTAGGCTAAGAGCC
>JBDLJN010000085.1:0-12257 GCA_039714335.1 Planctomycetota bacterium | reverse complement strand
ATGGTGCTCGCCTTTGTGGGTGGCAAAACCAAAGCCGTCCTGCCCGACAGAAGCATTGGACTGGATGATTACCCGGTCACCAATCTCGCAGCCATCGTAAACTACGGCATTCGGGTAGATGATACAAGCATCGCCGAGTTTCACATTCGGGCCGATAAAGACGCCGGAATAAATCTGGCAGTTATCGCCAATAACAGTGTTTGCGCTGACCACAGCGAACGGATGAATATTACAGTTCTGGCCGATCTTCGCTGATTTGGAAATGTCAGCTCGTTTACTGATACCGGTTTCGGGATGTTCACGATGACCGTGCAGAAGCACCACTGCCTGCATAAACGCATAATACGGGTCTTCGATGATGATCTGCGCGGCATCGGTTTGGACCTCTTGTGCGACCAGTACCGCCGCGGCCTGCGTTTCTTTGACACGGGGAGCGTACTTAGGATTACTCAGGAATGTAATCTGACCTGCGCCGGCACTGTCCAATGTTGAGGCTGATTCGATTGTTACCGCTGCATCGCCAATGATGCAGCCACCGACATAGTCGGCAATTTCCTGTAATGTCTTTTGGGGCATACGAAGTCCTGTATTCCTAATCTTTTTTTTCGTCTTTCTTTTTGAGCAGATCACCAAGCCCCTTCAAGACTCCCGTAGCTTCTTCATTCTCTCCAAGCAGGCGATCCAGTTCTTCTGAAACAGAGTCGGTAATATCTTCCGGAAGCAATCCTTCACCCTCTTCTGCGACCCCTTGTGCAATCGCTTCAAGAACGATTGCCGCCAGAGCAGCGGTATCGACTTTTTCGTCTGTACCGATATTTTCCAGCCGAATGGGCTTGATTTTGAATTGTATTTCATCGGCCTGACCTTGGACAAGCGCCAGTTTCGCCGTTACTTCGACATTGTTGATCTCAAGAACTTTAATGCGGAAATTTTTACCGGCTCCTTCTGCTGCAGGTTCTTCCTGTGGATCAGGGTCCGTCGAATCGGATTTAGGCAGATTGTCAAGAATTTGCTTGAGGTTATTGTCGGCTTCCTTTTGTTCGATCACGAGCTTGATATCGTCAAATTGGATTTTATCCATTTCGACAGTGTCGCTCATTAAACTGCCCGTATTCAGATCCAAATGACCATAGCCGACCGTCATAAAGGATGAGTTGTCGTACCCCTGCGGATTATCAATTTCGAGATTGGTCAGTTCGACCTTACCCTTCAACAGAGACAATGAAACATCCTCCAGGCGAACGCCGACCTGCAGGGTTTTAGTGCCGCCTGTTTCGACAGCAGCCCGGATGAGCTTGTCCCCGAGCAGGGTGAATAGCACCGCCGCGATAACAATAACGGCCAACAAAACAATCACGATGACAGTAATGATTTTTTTTCCTTTTTTCATGGCAATCCCTTCCAAACATATAGATTTTCATTTTAATTCCAATAACGCATCCTGCACATCAAAGCCAAGCGCCTTTGCCTGGCGGGCATTGGCACCGGCCAATTTCTTATTGCCCAAATGATAATACGAAATCGCGATACCATTATATGCCGCCGCGTTCGCCGCGTCCAGTGTAATCGCTTTTGAAAATGCCGCGACCGCCTGTTGATGCTTTTGCATTTTAGCATACGAAACGGCAAGATTGTAATGCAGATCCGTGTTTTGCGGGTCAATCTCAATGGCCTGCTGATAGGCGACAATTGCCGCAGATTTATCACCGTTTCGCATGTAGGCGTTGCCCAGATTCTGAAGCGCAGCAACATTGTGAGGGTCATAGGCCAGGGCTGTTTCATACGATTGAATCTCGCGGTCCGTCTGATTTCTTTGGAAATAGATTTGGGCCATTCCAAAATGTGCCTGGGGCAGGGCATTTTCATGAAACAGAACTTTCTGGAAAGTCGTTTCGGCCAATCGTAAATGCCCCTGGTCAAGATAAACGAACCCCAGCGATACGCTCGCCGCCGACAATAGCGGATCGAGCGTAAGGGCCTTTGACAGGTATTTTTCGGCGTCAGGAAATTGTTTGGTTTGCCGATGTATCTGCCCTAATAACAAGAAGGAATTTGCATCATCGCGGTTCAGAACCACTGCCGCCTTTAACTGGCTGATAGCCTCTTCGTATCGGCCCTGCATCTGTATCGCGTTGGCGAGATTTCGATAGACATCAACGTATTCGGGGTCCAGCGACAGTGCCGTTCGATAGTAGGATTCGGCCTTCGGATAGTCGGCCAGTTGCATATACGCCGATGCCAGGTTATTCATTGCCTTAGCGTCGTGACTGATAATGGTCAGCGCTTTTTCATATTGCTCAATGGCCTGAAGCGGCATCTTCTTTTGAAGATAGACATTGCCAAGGTTCATATTGGCTTCTGACAGCAGGGGGTTGATCTGAACCGCACGCAACAGCACCTCAAACGCTTTGCCGGTATCATCCACTTCCATATAACTATTGCCCAGATTATTGAAAAAACAGCCCAGTGTCTGTTTTTTTGTCAGGTTTTTCATATAGAGCGTTCCGGAACCATTGGGCGGCTTGAATTTTGTGATATAGTGTTCATCATCCGCAGCGGCACCTTTGGACGTCGTCTCGATATTAAACTGGCGTCTGCCGTCATCATATCGGACAAAAAAATGGCCCGGAACGACCACACCATAAATCGGCAGTCCCAACCGCTCGGCAATTGACAGATAAAGAACGGACAGCCCCAGGCAGTAGCCGCTTTTTTTCTCCAGCACAGTATGCAAAAAGAGATCATTCGGGTTTTCGGCCGTATCGACGGAGGTAAAACCTAACTCGTCAAAAAGATAATGATTGATAACACCAATTGCACGATGATCAAGCGGAAGATGCTTTTCTTTGAGTTTCGCCAAAATTGCTTCAGCCATATTATCGATCGTGCGACGATACACATGTGTCGTGCGATTGATTCCCCACTCACGGCTAAGGATCAAGGCCGCTGTTGCAATATCAATCTCATCGTCAGGCAAACGCAGAATACCGTCAATGGTATAGGTTCTCAGGCCTCGTTTGTCGTGATTGGCCAAAACGGCAGATTCGGTCGTGCCGGCAAAAAATGATAAAATAATCAAAAACAACAGCAGGAGGGGTCGTCGGACAGCGATGAATTTTCGGCTTTTATCCAAAATGTGCTTGAACATTCTCTTCGCTAACTCCCTGAAGTAAAATCTGCTTTACCGGGCTTGTCTGCCCGCTTTTGATTTGGACAGCGGTTTTTTTAATACCCAATTCCCCCGCAAGAAACGCCACAAGCATTTTGTTGGCCTTGCCTTTTTCAGGAGGTGCGGCGATCTTGAATTTATACATCTGTCCGTGCATCCCTGCCGAATCTGTTCGACTGCTGCCCGGAATAATTTTTACGGTTATAATAACGCCATCGCAGCCATTGAGAGGGGGTGACGATTTCGACATGTCGGCTACACGCTCTCCCGAATATTCCGGCCGATGGCATTTTGGATATAACGTTCAATTTGCATGGCGAGTTCGCTGACCGGTTCAATCTGAAAATCCTCATAATGACCCGGAACAAATTCTCCGCTCAATGCTTTCTTAAAGACCTTAATACGAATGACGGGAACATTTCGACTGTTCTGTCCAAAATTTGGATTTTTATGCTCTCTCAGTTCAACCCGCCAGTCTTCGCTGATAAACACCAGGCAATGGCCGGTATCGATGGCTGTTGGGAAATAATCCGTTAATAATTTAAGAATATCTGAACGACTCATTGGATCCTTATTTATCTGGGCGTTTCGAAAACCTTACAATTAAGCACACATTATAGCTTTCAGTGTCGGCTAATGCAAGCAGCCAATCAGTTCATGGATGTCAGAAATCCCCTTATTTCGACAGTAATCTCGCAGGCCCATGGCCACTTTTTCCGCCGTATCCGGATAGACAAAGGTTGCGGTACCGATGGCAACCGCAGTTGCCCCGGCAATAATAAACTCCAGCGCGTCAGTTGCGGTACGAATTCCGCCCATGCCGAGGATGGGGATGCCGGCATCTTTGGCGACTTCATTATAGACTTTATTGACTAAATAAACGGCCATCGGCTTGATCGCAGGGCCGCTCAACCCGCCCGTGCGGTTGGCAAGAACGGGTTTTTGCTTATCAACGTCAATGACCATTGCAGTGAAGGTGTTGACCATGCTGATTGCGTCCGCTCCTGCATCTACCGCCGCTTGGGCAGTAATGCTGATATCTGTTACTGTTGGGGTCAATTTAACCATCAGCGGCTTATTGCCGCATACACCTTTGACAGCCGCGGTGATTTCCCGGATGAGTTTTGGATCAGTGCCGAATGTAATACCGCCTTTTCTGACATTCGGGCAGCTAATGTTCAGTTCAAAGCCGTCAACGGCCTTTTGTGACGCCAATTGCTGAGCCACCGCGACATATTCGTCAATCGTTTCTCCCGCTAAATTGACAAATACTTTTGTGTCCAGTTTTTCGAGAATGGGGATTTTCTCTTGTAAAAACTGCTCCAACCCCATATTGGCCAGACCAATGGCGTTGAGCATTCCGGCATCGGTTTCAACAATTCTTGGGGTCGGGTTGCCCTTTCGTGGTTCCAGAGAGATGCTTTTTGTCGTTATCCCGCCCAGATTAGAAAAATCCATGAATTCGGTCAATTCATCAGCATAACCACTGGTTCCCGAAGCCGTTAGTACCGGCGTTGCCAACTCAAGTCCTGCAAAGTCTACTGTTAGATTTATGCTTTGTTTCATCAATCTGCCTAAAATACGACTTTCCTTGCGTCAAATACCGGCCCATCTTTACAGCATAAGTGATATTTATTTTCTGTTGTTTTGGCCTCTACGGCACAACTCTGGCACAATCCAATGCCGCAGGCCATCATTCGTTCCATGCTGACCTGGCAGGGGAGTTCGTAATTTTCCGCAAGAGCGGCCGTTGCGGCAAGCATGGGTTCCGGCCCGCAGGCAAAAACAACTGTTGACGCAAGATCAATGTCATTTTTTTCGAGCCAATGGCATACGCAGTCTGTTACGAATCCCCGGTAGCCAATCGAACCATCATCAGTTGCAATGTGGGAGGGGACATCGATTTTCTTAAATTCTTCAAGTACAATCCCTTTTGGATCATCACTCGAGAGAGTGAAAGGCAAATCCTCGCTGGATTTCGCACCGACAAAGCTGGTTGCGTCACATTTTGGATAATGCTCTTTAAGATAGCTGGCAAGGTGAAGAATTGGGGGCGACCCCATCCCGCCGGCGACCAAGACAGCGTGTGAAAGTCCATCAGGGATTGAGAAGCCATTGCCCAAAGGCCCTAGAACACTGACGGTATCGTTGTTTCTCAGATTCATCATCCGAACGCTTGCGGGACCAAGCACACAGTACAGGATTTGGACTTTTACAGAAGTCCCGCCTGAATCTTGCGTTACAGTAACATTTGAAAAGCTGAATGGCCTTCGCAATAAAACAGACCGCTGAGAAACGTCTTTGAGATGATCCGGGATGTGAGATATATTCGGCAGAGAAACACCACTTAGATCCAGTTCTAAAAACTGTCCCGGAACAACATTGCTGAAAAGCTCGCTCCCTTTTACATCGAGTTGGAGGTCTAGACGATAATAGAACGGATGAATTTGCTCGTTACCGAGGACGCAAGCTCCCAAAATCCCTTTTTTTGCGGTCTCTGATTTGTTCATATAACTCTTTTATTGAAATTGTTTATAGAAAAAAAGCTTCCGGAACATTCATCCACCGACATTCCGGAAGCCCGCCACGGCAAAGAAAGCCGTCAAATTCAAACTTTCAACGTAAAGTCAGTATATCAATCGCCAATGTAAGTGTCAACAATACAGAGTAGTTTTATTAAAAAGCAAAGAAGAGTCTTAAATGCTTGTATTTGCATCCCTTTAAGATAAAAGAGGTTATGATTCTTGTTTTCAAGTTTTTTTTTAAGGAGGACCAAATTTAATATCAAGCCCCCTAGAATGATGTGCTTTCAAAGCACTGTATTCCTGTAATCATCAGCGTGGTTCCCGCATTCTGTTTGACCGATGGATGGTTTTTCTGTACAATCTTATCTTCAATAAGATTTGCTAAAGGAAGGCGATTATGGCTCGAAAAGGGATTATTTTGGCTGGCGGCAGCGGTACGCGGTTGTATCCGGCGACGCGGTCGGTCAGCAAGCAACTTCTGCCGGTGTACGACAAGCCGATGATTTATTACCCGCTTTCGGTGTTGATGTTGGCGGGAATCCGTGAGACTCTGCTGATTTCCACGCCGCATGACTTGCCGCAGTACCGGGATTTGCTGGGCGACGGGTCACAATGGGGCCTGTCGATCGAGTATGCCGAGCAGCCGCGGCCGGAGGGGTTGGCTCAGGCGTTCATCATCGGTAAGGATTTTCTGAATGGCTCGCCGGCCTGTCTGATTCTGGGCGATAATATCTTCTATGGACACGGATTGGTAACAGCGCTTCAGCAAGTGGCAGCGGATATGGACGGGGCGACGATTTTTGGCTACTACGTCCGCGACCCGGAGCGTTATGGTGTAATTGAGTTCGATGACTCGTATAACGTTATCAGTGTCGAAGAAAAACCGGCCAAGCCGAAATCGAATTATGCCGCGGTGGGACTGTATTTTTATGATGAACAGATTACTGAGATCGCAGCACAGATCACCCCATCCGCTCGCGGTGAGTTGGAGATCACGGACGTAAACCGGGTGTACTTGGCCCAGGGCAAGTTGAAGGCGCAGTTACTGAGTCGAGGCATTGCCTGGCTGGATACGGGAACGCCGGATTCGATGCTGCAGGCGTGTAATTTTGTCCAGACCGTCCAGCAGCGGCAGGGGCTGATGATCTCCTGCCCCGAAGAGATTGCCTACCGGTCCGGATGGATCAGTGAAGCCGACGTGTTGCGTCTGGCAGAGCCGCTGAATAAAAATCACTATGGCGAATATCTGGTACATTTGCTGAAAGACCATCGCTGATGAATGTGATCCGGACGGACATTGAGGGGGTATTGATCTTTGAGCCCAAGGTCCACGGCGATGCGCGCGGTTTTTTCATGGAAACATGGAGCCGGGACCGGTATCGCAAAGCAGGGCTGGATGCGGAGTTTCTTCAGGACAATGTCTCCTCGTCGACGAAGGGTGTGCTGCGGGGTCTGCATTATCAAAATCCCCAGGGCCAAGGCAAACTCGTTCAGATCATGCAGGGCGAAGTGCTGGATGTGGCGGTGGATATTCGCGTGGGCTCACCAACCTTTGGCAAGCATGTTGCGTGTCTGCTGAGCGGCGAGAACCATCGTCAGTTTTATGCACCGATTGGCTTTGCGCATGGTTTTTGTGTACTGAGTGAGACAGCGTTGTTTTCATATAAGTGTACGGATTTTTTTAACGCTCAAACAGAGGGCGGCGTGCTGTGGAATGATCCGGATTTGGGAATTGATTGGCCTGTTCGGTCGCCGATCCTGTCAGACAAGGATCGCCAATGTCCACGCCTTAAAGACATCCCGAAAGATCGTTTACCTGTCTACGGAGGGGCGAATTAATGGCGTTTGAAACGATAGCTGTTTTAGGCGGCCGGGGTATGCTGGGAAGTGACCTGGTGCGCCATGCAGAATCTCTTGACTATGCGGTATGTGTTTATGATCTGCCGGAGTTTGATATGACCGATGACGGCTGTCTTGATGAGGTTGTAGCCAATAGCGATGGTGTTGTCAACTGTGCTGCCTATACAAATGTAGAAAAGGCAGAGAGCGATGTCGAACTGGCTAATCAGGTTAACGGTTACGCAGTGGGGCGATTGGGGCAGATCGCAAAAGAATCAGGTATACCGGTTCTGCACATCAGTACGGACTTTGTCTTTGACGGCACAAAAGTGTCACCGTATATCGAATCCGATCCGCCGAATCCGGTCAGTGTGTATGGCGGTTCAAAGCTTTTAGGCGAGGAACTGCTGGCCGAGTCCGGCTGTGAGTATTGTATTGTTCGTGTGCAGTGGACGTATGGAAAAAGCGGGACCAACTTCATTACAAAGATTACCGAGGCGGCCCAAACACGGGATGAACTGAATGTTGTCGATGACCAGGTCGGTTCGCCGACCCATACAGGTGAGATCGCGAAAGTTATTCTTGATTTGTTGAAAATGGATCCATTTCCGACCGGCCTGTACCACTGTGCGGCAAGCGGTTGCGTCAGCCGCTATGAAATGACGCAATATTTGTTCGAACAGCTTGGCCGGCCGATAAAAATCAATCCGTGTAAAACATCTGATTTTAAGACGGCTGCCCAGCGACCGCTGAACAGTCGATTCGATTGTACAAAACTTGAAGCCCTGCTCGGTCGGTCAATACCGACCTGGCAGCAAATGCTGGATAACTACCTGAACCCCGAACGCTAATGGCTAACAGCTAAGAAACTGTATCTAACATAATAGGAAATTGAAAATTGAAAATTGAAAATCTTCTCATCACCGGTGGGGCCGGTTTTATCGGTGCCAATTTTGTGCGGATGGTGCTGGACGAACATCCCGGTGTCCGTGTGGTAAATCTGGACAAACTGACCTATGCCGGCAATCTTGAAAACCTCACCGGGTATATGGATAACCCCGATCACATTTTTGTGAAGGGGGATATCGGTGATGCAGACCTCGTCTCAAAGCTGATTGATGAACACGAAATCAATGCGATCATCAATTTTGCCGCTGAGAGCCATGTGGACCGGTCGCTGGTGGAACCGGGCGTCTTTATCCAGACGAATGTGCAGGGAACACTGACCCTGCTGAAGTTGGCACTGGAAAAACAGATCGATCGTTTTGTTCAGATTTCCACCGACGAGGTGTATGGTTCGCTGGGCGAAGAAGGCCTCTTTACCGAGACCACGCCGCTGAGCCCCAACTCGCCATATTCAGCCAGCAAGGCCTCGGCGGATATGCTGGTGGCGGCATTCGGACACAGTTGGGGCTTAAAGTATAACATCACCCGCTGCTCGAACAACTACGGCCCGTACCAGTTCCCGGAAAAGATGCTTCCGCTGATGATCCATAATGCCCTGAACGACAAGGATCTGCCCGTTTATGGTGACGGGTTGTATGTGCGTGACTGGCTGTATGTGTATGACCATTGCACGGCGATCTGGCGTGTGCTGACCGAGGCCGAACCGCAAACGGTTTATAATATCGGCGGCAGCAATGAGAAGACCAACCTGGAAGTTGTTGGATTGATCCTTGAACGGTTGGACAAGCCCAAATCGCTGATCACCCATGTCAAAGACCGTCCCGGCCACGACCGCCGGTATGCAATCGATTCATCGAAGATCATGTCTGAACTTGGCTGGGCGCCGACAGTGACATTCGAGGAGGGTATTATCCGGACAATTGACTGGTACCTTGCCAATACCGACTGGCTCAAACATGTTGTCTCCGGCGAATATCAGCAATACTATGAGAGTATGTATAAGGATCGTTAATGGCAGAGGAACTACGAATACGAATTTTACCATGAAGAAACTGAGGACATGAAGTTGTTTTTTATATATTTTTTCTTCATGCTCTTCCCGACCTTCCTGGTTAGAGAGCGGCAAAAATGATTTGTGTGCATTCGTGGTTCTTTCTGACTTCTGAAATCTGACCCCTGATAACTGACTTTGCCCTTGACCATCAGTGCTCAATCGGTTAGTCTTTTTCCCTCATAATTTGCCTGAAATCGACAACTAATCGATTTTTAATCAGTGTAATCTGTGGACTTATGAAACATGAAAAAAACAAAGAATTTAGCTGCTTTTAAGCGGATTTGGTCCTATGTCTGGCCGCAGTGGCCGCGGTTAACAGCACTGCTGTTCTGGACCTTTGTGATTGCGTTTATGTTCTCGGTCAGTTTTGCCACGATCATCCCGCTGCTGAAGGTGATGATGGGGGAAGAGGGCCTGCATGGTTGGGTAGATCGCAAGGTTGTGAACTGGCGATATGGAATGGATTTTACAATTCCTGATATGTCCTCGGTTTTAGAAGCGGATGCGGACCCTCAGATCACGTCCCGGTTGCTGATTGTTAAAGTTAAACAGGACGGTTGGGCAGATCGGGCCGGATTAAAGGTCCATGACCGCATTATCGGCGCGGGCTCATCGATGCCGACCGATGAGGCTCCCGTTTCGATGGTAAAATTATTGGAAGAACTGGCGACAGTCGAGGCCGATACGTCTATTCCGATCCGATATACGCGGGCCAATGAACTTGAAAACATGTTTAACATTGATTCGATTGTGCCTGTTTCGCCGGACAAACCTGCCTATATTGATTATGCCCAGTGGCCGGTCAGCTTTCTGCCGCGGGGCGAAAGTACGAACAACAAGATGCGGGGGGTCATTATTATCATTCTCGGTATGGGCGTCGTAACCATCCTGCGGTGTACGGGCCGCTTTTACCAGACCTATTTAGCGGATAAGATTGTTTTTATCGCTGTAACACACCTCCGGGAAGATATTTTTACGCATACAATGTACATGCCGGTTGGTTTTTTCTCTTCGAAAGGCACTTCCGATACCACCAGCCGGATACTCGGTGATGTTGCAAGCTGCGGCAAAGGGGTCAAGGTCTTGCTGGGCAAAACACTGCGCGAACCGCTCAAGGCGATTGGCTTATTGGTCTGTGCATTGTTGGTGAGCTGGCAGCTGACCTTGATTTTTTTGGCCGCAGCTCCGCTTACGATCGGCATGTTCGCTGTTCTGGGCAAAAAGATCAAAAAAGCCACCAAGAAATCGCTCGTCTCCAACGCCGAGATGCTCAATCGTATCCAGGGGGCGATGAGTGCTCTGCGCGTGGTGAAGGTGTATAATCGCCAGGACCATGAGATCGCCCAGTACCACGCCACCAACCGGACCCTTCTTAAGCGGCTGCTGAAAGTTGCCAGGATCGACAGGATGGCCAATCCGCTGATGGAAGTGCTGGGGATGATTGCCGGGTCTGCGGCTCTGATCGTCGGTGCCGTTTGGGTCACAAATTCACAGATGAGTGCGAGTTCTTTTTTTGGTCTGCTGATTTTTCTGGGGTCGGCTGCCGAATCTGTTCGCAAGGTCAGTAATGTCTGGAACCAGGTCCAGTCCTCCAACGCCGCCGCTGAGCGTGTTTTCGAGGTGCTGGATGAACCAGCAGAGAAAGAAGAGCCGGACGCTTTCGATCTGCAGCCATTGCGAAATAACATTAAGTTTAATGAGATCGTCTTTACCTATCCCGGTGCGGCGGCAGCGACCTTGAACGGTCTGGATCTTTTTGTCGAAGCCGGCCAGACGGTAGCCGTGGTGGGCCCAAACGGTTCGGGTAAATCGACGCTGGTCAACCTGATCCCGCGGTTCTATGACCCCGACAGCGGCACAATCTGTTTCGATGGGCAGGACATTCACCAGGCAACACTCAAAAGTCTGCGCAGCCAAATCAGCATGGTCACCCAGAATGTGATTACTTTTAATGATACGATCGCCAGTAATATTGCTTACGGCAAGCCGGGTGCGACGGATGACGAGATTATCGCCGCGGCCAAGCGGGCCTTTGCCCATGAATTTATCGAGCCATTGCCCGATGGGTATAATACCTTTATCGGCGAGAACAGCGCCGGATTCAGCGGCGGCCAGCTCCAGCGCATCGTGATCGCACGGGCGATATTGAAGAACCCGCAGATTCTGATCTTCGACGAAGCCATGAGCCAGATCGATGCGGACAGCGAGATGAAGATCCATAACGCCTTATCGGAACTCATGAAAGGCCGCACCTGTTTTCTGATCGCCCACCGGTTCAGCACGGTCATCTCGGCCGATTCCATTGTGGTCATCGACAACGGCCGCATCGCCGCCCAGGGCACCCACGGCGAACTGATCAAAACCTGTGATGTCTATAAACGACTGTATGAAACACAGTTGATCGGGACGTAATATTATGGACAAACAGATTGTCTATATACTGTCAACAAATTATGCGGGATCTCACTTTTTGGCCCTGCAGTTGGGATCGCATGGTCGATGTGCTTCGATTGGCGAACTGCATCACTTTAGACGCAAAGATACCACGAAAAGAATGTGTCATCTTTGTGAAAGCGACGAGAGTTGTCCAGTCTTTTCTGGCATTAAAGAGCAGTCTGTAGAAAATTTTTATAAAACTATTTTCGATAATCTGGATTCTTATGACAGTGCTGTTTCAACCATTATTGACAACTCCAAGAAGGTTCGCTGGGCACGCCGCTTTATAAAACCGGATGGATATACTCGTAAATATATCCATTTAATT
>JBDLJN010000084.1:0-12428 GCA_039714335.1 Planctomycetota bacterium | reverse complement strand
TCCTTCACATTCGGAAAGTCCAGCATTAACGGGTCAGGCTTAACATGCACGATGCGTGCCCTGACCGTATCCGCGAAATTCACATAGTTGTTCGCAAATGCCTCAATAAATGCCTCCGGGTGTCCGGAAGGCAAGCGTGTTGCCCGTCCCGCAGCAGCACTGCATTCAGAAACATAATCATTGCCGCGCTTGTACACCTGTGTCGGCCGGCCCATGGGTGTTACGTACAGGAAGTTCGGATGCTCCTGATGCCATTCCAAAGCACCGGTTTCACCGTAAATCCAGATCGCCAGATTGTTCTCTTCGCCAACGGAAATCTGGCTGGCATGAAGCACCCCCTTGGCACCCTTATTATATTTGACCAGACAGTTTACATCGTCATCGAGCTTTCGCCCTTTGACAAAGCTTGTCAATTCCGCACATAATTCGGTCATCTTCAGGCCGGTGATGTACTCGGCAAGATTTTCCGCATGGGTCCCAATATCGCCGCCGCAGCCGGAGGCACCGCCCTGTTTGGGGTCCATTCGCCAGGAGGCCTGTTTCTGCCCGGTTTTTTCCAATGCCGTGGCCAGCCAGCCCTGCGGATATTGTACAACAACCTTGCGAATCCTGCCGATTTCGCCGTTATCCACCATATCCCGTGCCAGTTTCACCATCGGATAGCCCGTATAATTGTGCATCAAACCAAAAACGCGACGCGTTTTCTGGACAATTTTAACCAGTTGGCGGGCCTCTTTGGTGTTCAGCGTCATCGGCTTTTCGCACATCACATGAAAACCGGCCTCCAGACATGCTTTTGCAATCGGGAAATGCCAGTTGTTGGGCGTGCAAATCGTAACAAAATCCATCCGCTCGCCAACCGGCAGCTTTAATTCCTTCTCGATCATCTCCTCGTAATTGTCATAGCAGCGTTTACGGTCCAAACACAACTCTTTGGCCATTTGTTTGGATTTGCGGGGATTGATATCAAACGCTCCGCCAATCAACTCAATCCCACCATCCAGACGGGCCGCCTTACGATGCACTTCGCCAATAAAAGCCCCCGGGCCGCCGCCGACCATCCCCATTTTTAATGTTCTTTCCAGCTTCATGCTAATCCCCTTGTCCAGTGTTAACAGTACACCAACTCTATATGCAAATATTTATCCCTTCTTCTCTGGAACAGGCAAACCCAATTCTTTCAGGACTTTTATCATGTCCTCCCAGACACGTTTGCGATTGTCGTAGGAGTAGTTTCGCAACAGGTACGCCGGGTGATAAGTCGGCATGAGCTTGGACGGCGGAACATCATCAGAGAATTTGTACTCATGGAACCGCCCACGGAGTTTACCGATGGCATCTTTGCTGTCCAGCAGCGTCCGAGCAGCGTGGGCGCCCAGCGCCACGATCACTTCCGGCTGGATAATCTCCAACTGGCGCTTCAGATACGGCCAGCAATTGTCAATCTCGTCCAGTTTCGGGTCGCGATTGCCCGGCGGTCGGCATTTGAGGATATTGCCGATAAACACTTCGTCCCGACTCAGGCCCATCGCACCGATAATCTCGGTCAGCAGTTTGCCAGCCCTGCCGATAAACGCCAGGCCCTGCTTGTCCTCATCCGCCCCCGGCGCCTCACCCACAAACATCAGTTGTGCCTTGGGGTTGCCCTGCCCGGGCACGGCATTAAGACGCGATGAACTGATTTCACATTTCGTGCAGGAACACACTGTTTGTGCGATGGTTTCGAGTGCTTGGGACATGTCGGAGGCCTCTTGCTGAGTTGTTGTGTCTTCTGAAGCAGTTGGAAACATCGCCTCGGGACCTTTGACGGCGAAGTCACCCGCAAAAAAGGATTCCATCTCCAAATGCTGTTTCAGTACTTTGTTAAAATCCATGTGCTGCTCCATAATGAACAGCATTGTATAGATGTAGAATCTAAATTACAAATAAAAAAAGGCCTCATCCCAAGGGACAAGGCCTTTGTACGAACTGTCAGCAGAAATTACGCGTTCAGAATCGCTTTTGCTTTGTCGTCCAGCGTATCGGTCATATAGGGAATCCCCGTTTCGGCAGCGGTTTCACGGTTGGCCGACATTAATTCATCACGGGTGATCTCGGACAGATTGAACTTACGCGCCCCGGCCATAAACTGCTGCAGGCCGCAGGAAATCTTGTCCACATAGCCGTACATCGCAATCGCACCAAACGGGATGTTTTCCATTTCCTTCTCGCCGACCTTCTTCTTGACCTCTTCCCAACCGGCAAAGATTTCTTCAGGATAGGTCCCTATCGCCTTAACCGAAGCGGGGAGTTCATCCCAATGCCCATGCAGTTCGTGCCGTTTTTCCGGCTTAAAGACACTCTCGATGTTACTGCCCAGGTACCCCGAGATCATCGGCGCCCGCCCCATACAAACCAGCTTGGTATAAGGCGCGCACAGGGCCATCGCCTTGAAAACATGGTCCTCTCGTGCGAATCCACCCGCCAGCGAAATGTCCGGAATCTTCAACCCCTTCGCCTCAAGAATCTTACAGTATTCATAGGTTTTCGCATGGAGCGCCAGAGACGGAACACCCCAGTATTCCATCATATTCCACGGGCTCATACCGGTTCCGCCGCCGGCACCGTCAATGGTCAGCAGGTCCAGCTTCGCCTCGGCCGCATAGCGAATCGACATTGCCAGCGCTTCCATTCCATAGGCACCGGTCTTCAGCGAGATGCGTTTGTAGCCAATCTTACGAAGGTAAGCAACGCTGTCCATAAAGCTCTGCTTGACCGCATCCGGATTGGCGCAATCGGTTCCGCCCAAACGGCTGTGGCGGGCGAATGATGTAATCGCTCGTGCCTCGAAAGCGGACTGTACAGTTGGATCATTCGGATCCGGATCAACGACGTAGCCGCGGCCTTTGAGAAATTGTGCATAATCCAGCGAAGTAACCTGAATTTCACCGCCGATGTCTTTGGCGCCCTGTCCCCATTTAAGCTCGATGATGACCTTGTCGCCATACTTATCGATCACATACTCAGCGACGCCGTTGCGTGTATCTTCGACATTCATCTGAACAATGATCGCACCGTAGCCATCATAGTATCGCAGGAAAATATCGATCCGCCGTTCCAGTTCCGGCGAACAAACAATTTTGCCGTCCTTCATCTCGGATTGACGATCCACACCAACCACATTTTCACCAATCACAATCGGAATTCCGCAAAGGGCCGCACCGGCCGCAAATGAATCCCAGAAACGCTCGGCAATAAATGTGGACCCCAACGCACCGGTCATCAGCGGCAAACGGCATTTTGTGGTAATTTCATTTCCGAACGAAGTTTCAATATCTACATTCGGGAAGACACAATCGTCCGGGTTCGTGGTCATTCCCTCTGAAAGTCCATTGGCGCCGTAAGCATACCCCTGTATTCGCAGGGCATGATAGCCAAGGCCAACACTGGTTACATTAGATGAACCGGATGTACTGTCGCCGAAATTACGGGGGTACAGGATTTTTCTTCCCACCAGCGATGAAAGCCATGTTTCACATTTGCCTTTGCAGTTTGACATACAAAGGGTACACAACCCGGATTCACAGGGCACGCCCCGGTTGACTGTCCCGAGCGCATCGTTGTTTTTGGTCCAAGTCTGCATTGCTTCACTCCTAATTTTAGATGTTTTAGTGTTCTTACCTGATAACTCCAGGTTCATGCAGGCCCGAAATCATCAGTACGCTATATATTTCACTGGCATTTAAGACAACACGCCAGCAATCCTCATTCTTGTTAAGAATGAAGAAAAAAGCAATTAAGAGATTTACAAGAGATTAATTTTGCTTATAATATTCGTAAGGATTTCTTTTAGCAAATAAAACATAAGAATAGTAAGTATAAGATTTTCTGATATGAATCTGGACAGTGCTCAAATATTTTGTGACCTTGTTGAGCTGAAAAATTTCTCACGAACAGCCGAAATGCACAGCATCAGCCAATCTGCCGTATCTCAGCAGTTGGCACAGCTTGAAACAACTCACAATACGCAACTTATCAACCGTAAAAAACGCCCTCTTGAATTGACCGAACCGGGGCAGGTCTTTTACCATGGCTGCAAGGACCTGCTGGAGCGATACAATCGGCTCAATTATGAATTGGCTTCGCTGGCCAAAACGAAATGCCGTATCAATCTTGCCTCCATTTTCAGCATCGGGATGCACACACTTCAGCCGTATATCAGGAAGTTCATGAAAATATACCCCGATGTAAACCTCTCGGTTGAATATCTGGATGCAGCAGATATTTATACTCGACTTCTAAAAGGCAGTGTCGATATCGGCGTGGTGGCATTACCGAAACGAGACCGAAATGTAAAGGTCTATCCCTTTGAAAACGAACCCTTGGTATTGGTCTGTACGACGGGACATTCGTTTACCGCTTTAGACCGGACCGATATCCACCAACTGCAAGGCGAAAAATTCATCGCTTTTGCGCAGAATGTCCCGACACGACATCACATCGACAGTATCCTCAAGCAATACGGTGTATCCGTTCAAATTATGATGGAATTTGACAATATCGAAACGATTAAACGCGCTATCGAAATTAACTCCGGCATCGGCATTCTTCCATTGCCCAGCGTTCAAACAGAAGTGAACAACGGGACACTGACCGCTGTGGCGTTATCGAATGAACATTTTTTCCGCCCAACGGGTATCATCATTCAAAAGGGACATCCATTAAACAAGGCCGGTCATTATTTACTCGCACTGATGCAAAATGAAACGGGCGCAGAACGATGAAAGTATGCGCCGTCATCTTTGACCTGGATGGAACGCTGACTGAGCCGATATTGGATTTCGACAAGATTCGCAGTGAAATGGGCCTGCAGCCTGAATCCGGGGACATTCTGGCTGCACTTGACGCCATGGAACTCACACGGCGCCAACAGGCCCACGCTGTCCTTCAACGCCACGAAAACCATGCCGCCCAAAACTCTCGATTAAACGACGGTGTTTCCGGCCTGCTGGCGGAACTTCGTCAGCGAAATTTACCCCTCGGGCTGCTGACACGGAACACACGCGAAAATACACTGCGTGTGGCCCGGCGTCATCAGCTTTGCTTTGATGCCATTGTGGGCCGTCACGATGGACCGCCCAAGCCCGATGCGCATGGCGTACTCGAACTTTGCCGTCTTTTTAATGTATCCCCTGCCGAAACACTTGTTGTGGGAGATTTTTTGCACGATCTGCAGGCAGGACGAAATGCCGGAGCCATTGCTGTTTTACTCAAAACGCATCCCAAAGCCGAACAATTTGAAGCGTCTGCGGATTATTCTATCTCACATATAGGGGAACTGATATACCTCATCGAGGAACTCGAACAAAATCAAGAAAAGGAACAAAGATGAGAAATCGCATCATATTCTTAGCAGCACTCTCAATTTTCCTGACTCCGGCCATATGGACGGGCATGGCATGTTGCGCCACATCGGAAAACCAGCAAACCAAGCCGACGAAGACTCCTGGAAATTCATCTCCCTGCAAAGCAGATGAACTGAATGTTGTCTTGTCTAAAATGAAAAAGGCGACCGAGCAATTGCGATCATGCCAGGCAGCGCTGTCTCACCTTTTCATTCAGGATCCGGAACTGCTTGATTCCAGGACGCTCAAAAACGGTGTCCTCTATTACTTAAAAGACAAAGACCGCTCCCGTCTGCGGATCCGATTTGACGACATCCGGCAGGATGACTTTGACCCTGTCAAACAGCGGGAAGAATACCTGTTTGATGGGGTCTGGATGACACGGATCGACTACAAATTGAAACAGATCGACCAATACCAGAAGGCCCCGGAAGATTCCCCAATCGATGTTTTTGAGTTCATCAGCTATAATTTCCCACTGGTCGGATTTTCGGGCATTGATGAACTGGAAAAGGATTTTGAGGTGTCATTCGCTGCTCAAAAAGCAGCTGACCCAAACACGACCATACAATTGCTATTAAAGACCCTTAAAGACTCGAAATATAGCGAAGAATTCTCAAAAATCGACTTCTGGGTTAATAATGACACATTTTTGCCGCTTCGCATCCGGGCCTACACCACCCAAGGGGACATTCACGACATCCGCTTTTTAGACGCTAAAATCAATAAAAATTTAGAAAACAGCGTTTTTACCATTGAAACCCCGGCCGGTTTCAGTAAGAATAGGGAAGCGTTGAAGAAGACAGAGTCCGTAATCAAAGGAAACTAAGGATATGCCCAAGGGATTGGTCCTCTACTATTCGAGGAGTGGTAACACCAAAGCAATGGCAGCAATTATCGCTGAGTCTATGGAAAAAGCGGGATTGCCAACAAAATGTAAAAGTGTTGCCGATGTCAAAGTCAACGACTTGCTTGATGTGAATGCAATCGTTGTTGGGTCCCCTACCTACTATGGCAGGGCGGCGGGGCCGATTGCTCAATTTTTCGATGAATCCGTCAGCAAGCACGGCAAACTCGATGGTAAAATAGGTGCCGCTTTCAGCAGTTCAGCCAACATTGCCGGCGGCAATGAAACGACCGTCTGTGAAATAATCAACATGCTGCTGATTCACGGGATGATCGTCCAGGGCGACCCCCAGGGAGATCATTATGGGCCGGTCTCTATCGGCAAACCCGATGGACGCGTGCAAAAGCAATGTGCCCGAAGAGGACAGCGGATCGCCGAATTAACACTAAAATTGTTTGGATAATTCAGAAATTGTATTTGAAAAATAGCCGTAAGACGTGTAGAACTTTCGGTTATTCGAAAATGTAAATGTTAACTTGTTTTTAAGGAGGCATGATTCATGCAAGCATATGAAGACCTCAAGCAAAAGGTTGCTGAAATTGAAGCTGACATCAACAAAGCCGAAGGCGGCAACAAGGCAGCCGGCACCCGTGTTCGAAAACAGATGCAGTTGATCAAGCAGGCCGCTCAGGATGTACGGAATACAGTGCTCGAAATCCGATCTTCTGATTAATCTGATTTTGAGTAACCACTGCCGTATTCTCTAAAAATTTGGTATGTATTTTAATTCGAACTCATATAGGCTTTGAGTAGAGAGAGTTTTTATGCCCCCGACCCCTATGATCGACCTTGCATCGCTTGATCTGACGCAAGTTCAGTTTGATCGCAAAGCGATTAATGCCGTGAATCCGCAGTCTTATGAAATGTCACAATTGGATGCGATCATCTGGCATAATCTGCCTAAAATGCTTTGCCTGGGCTACAAAGACGCCACAGACAAAGAGTTCTGGGTTCGAGGTCATATTCCCGGTCGTCCTATAATGCCCGGTGTTATCATGGTAGAAGCCGCTGCGCAGCTTTGCAGCTTTTTCATGAAACGCATTTATGGACTGCAGGGCTTTATCGGGTTTTCGGGAATCGACAAAACCAAATTTCGCGAGACCGTTGTTCCCGGCGACCGTTTATATCTGCTCGGGCACGTCCATAAAGTCCGAAGCCGGCAGTTTTTCGCAAAAGTCCAAGGTGTTGTAGACGAAAAGGTCGTTTTTGATACGGTCATCAGTGGCATGAGGGTTTGATGAACGCAGCACACGAAGAACTCTTTGATTCTTCGGTTGTTCTGAAAGAAAATGAATGGACGCAAGACGCCCTTCAGGATATTCCAACCTGTAAGGGCGTCTTGCTTTTCATCGATTCGCAAAACAAACCCATTCAAATAATCCAGGCCGGAAATCTTCGCAGAGCAGTTTACACGAGAGTCCTGCAGAACGAAGCAGAAACATCCCGAAAAACGGACATTGCAGCGCTTTCTCGGAAAATCTCATGGATTTCCTGCCATAGTGCCTTTATGACACAGCTAAATTATCTGCGGCTTGTTCGCATCTTTTTTGCGAACATGGCCGACACCTGGATCCAACTTCCAACGCCTTCTTTCGCTGTGATTGATCTGGATGCGGCCCTGCCTTTCTTCTATGTTTCCAACAGTTCCGCAATCACTGAGAATCGAAGGGTCTACGGCCTGTTCCCCAACCGTAAAACTGCATTACGTTTCACAGAAACGCTCAACACCGTTTTTTCTCTTTGCCTAAATCCCTCGCTGTTAAAGACTTCACGACGCTCCAGTTGCCCCTACCTTCAGATGCAAAAATGCCCCGGACCCTGTCTTGACCCTTCCCTGCAGGATGTGTATCTTGATCGCGTTCACATCGCCGTAGCCTGTGCAAACGGACACTTCGACCAAACCCGGAACGAACTTCAGACACGCATGCAGAAATTCGTGAATATATTGGATTTTGAGCGGGCCCAGGAAGCCAAAAAACAACTCGATCTGCTGAATAAGCTTCAGGATGCGAATTTCCGATGGGTACACAACCTAAAGGATATCTCGATTCTTCACGTAGATCAAAGCTTTAAACAGCCCATCGAAGGCAAAAAACGAAAGGTCCGGCACTACAAATGGCTGAAAATTGTCTGTGATGCTGTGTATAATATGGGCGATTTTCTTCCGAAATCGCATGAAGACATCGAGCGATTTTTAGAACAGAATTGGACAACCGCCCCGGCATTGCCTTATACCCATAATACCAGCGAACATCTGGGGAATCTCGCCTATTTTCTGTTCCGCTCAAAGCCGGCCGGTTTTTGGCTGGACTGCACCAACGGCATTCCAGCAGACCCACTCTTTTCCGGTTTGAACGACTGCTTTAATATATGCAACCCTCAAAAAAAAGACCGCTTTGCGCAAAAAAAGGACGCTGAGAATAACTCAACTTAAAACCAAGCAGATACAGCACTGAACACGATTGAGGCAAAGCGTTATAATCGGGGATCGTCGTTCATTCTGTGAGCCAGTTCTCAGCCATGATTTGCATATCCCCCATATCGACCTGCTCGTCACCACTCAGATCCGCTCCATTACAGTACCAGCAATCGGTATCGAGCCAGTTCTGAGAAAACAGCGCAAAGTCCAGCAGGGTTACAGAGTTGTCACCGTCAAGGTCGCCTTTAATCCTCAGACTGGCATACGCCGGATCTGACAAAGCGGAAGCATTGTAAAATAGATCGAATGCTGTAGCAGCGTAAAAGTACACATTTCCGTCGGTCGTATTTTGATCCTCATATTCGCTGACATACACATTATTCGCGATCAACGAAAACGGACCCGCTTCTGAAATCGCGCGGTAAATCCTGTAGCCGGAAAGGTCGCTTTCGGTATTGTCATCCCAGTCGAGAACAACCGGCCCGCTTGGAGGATTGCCGGTTGTCGCAGCAGTAAGGCCGACCGGCACCGCCGGCGGTACCGTATCCGGAACATCAACCATCGTCCATTGCACATTGGGACCGGTGTAGACCGGAGACGCAAAATTCACCAAAACCCCCGTGTCGCGGTGCAGTTTTTGTCCGTTGGCTGCACTGACAATGAACATCCAGTCCCCTGAATCCATCTGCAGTTCCCATCGCGTTGTGACATCCAAGGTATTGGCCGAGGCCAGATCGACATTTGCCGTATCCACTGCTCTTAACAGTCCGCCGTCGCTGATATTGCGAATATAGTAAACTCCGGAACCGGCGGGAATCAGTTCCCATTCGACCGCATCGCCGGTGGTTCCGGCCGCGGCCAACTCGACATCAACACCGGTCGTTTTCAATCGCCCATTACCGCTGGAGTTTTGCTCGAGATATTTTCTATCCTCGTCAATCGTTGAGGCGGTGGTAAATGTCCAAACGGTACCTTTCTGCGTCCCTGACGGGGTTACACTATCAACTCGCCAGTAATAAGTTGCAGTCGGCTGAATGCCATAAATAAATCCGGCCGTTGTTGTGGCGCCCTGATATTCCGGCGAGGCCGTTGTTGCATTGGTCACCGCGGTCAGATCGGTACCGACATACACTTCATTCGAAGTCGCTGCAGCACTCGGAGTCCAATTCAAAACACCGAACCGAACATCCGTCGCTCCGTCATAGGGGGAAGGAGATTCTGCACTGCCGCCGTCAACCAGAGTCTGTATCTCTGTCTGGCTCAGGGCATAATCATATATCCGGACATCATCAATCGCTCCGGTGAAGTAGCGATTGGATCGGTCATTTCCGATTTTTACATCCACATCGACTACCGTATCAATCGGCTCCGAAGCAGACGCACTTACACCATCGTATACACCGTCAACATACAGCAAAGCTTCGTTTACATCCGGGTTGCCGTCATTTGGAAGCACGACCGCAACATGATGCCACTGATTATCACGCAGATTCGTCGTGCCGACAATATATCCGCCATTTACTTCCAAGCGAATCGCACCAGCCGTTCCATTGTCAGATTGTACACGGAAGGTCATTTTCTCTCCCTGTCCGCTGCCGCCCCAGGAAACGATTGCTCCGGTGGTCGTTGTTTTGATCCAGGCAGAGACCGTTCGATCTTTCGTTCCGGCGATCCCCGCATAATTGACAACCGACACATAATCATCCACCCCGTCAAATTCCAGTGCGCCGCCAAACTGACCGGTCACACTATTGGCCGCAAAGTCAAGGTCATTCTGGAGTGTGGCGCTGCGGCCAAAGATCGATAGATCACCGGCGGTGGTACCGCTGGTCTCATCCAGGTTCCAATACCCCTTTAAAGTGTTCTCCAGATCGGTGTATATCAGCACAAGCCCGGTCGCAGTCTGTTGCAGCGTACTGTCATCAATAATCGTATAGTAGAAGCTGTCCAGGCCGATCTCACTGCCCGGCGTATAGATCAGTTCGTTTCGTCCACCGGGTCCTGTGCCCGATGACAGGATGACCGCATTGCCGTTGGCTGACACAGCATCAAATGTGCTCAGCGAGATTGAGTCAGCATTGGCATCGTGATCGTTTATCTGAACATCAATCGTTACGCTGCCGGAACCTGCCTGAACCGTCACCACATCCAGTGTCGCATAAGGCGGCACATCGATGGTGCTGTAGGTGCCTAAGCTGTCCAGATGAAGAGAAAGCTTTTCATCACGCTCATTAAAGATCGCCTCGACGACAGGTCCGGAAAAACGCCCATATCCATTACCGCACATGATCGTGTGTCCTTCCGGTCTGTTGGCGTAATTATCACCACCGCCCCAGTTGTGCCCTATTTCGTGTCTGGCGACAATATCAAAATTACCATAGGTGGTGTCAGCGCCGTTAATCGAGCAACCATTGTCTTCACCAACCACCCCCACCCACGCAACACCGCCGCCGACAACAGCGGACAATGCAACCAGGTCCTTCTGAGCATCGGAATGATTATCCCGCCATTCATCCCGGAGAGCCACAAGTCTATCGCTCACACCTTCATACGGACAATAAGTCTCGGATCCGCGCATCACCACACGCGACAGGGCCGGAACAAGGAGTGCATCTGTCAGGTAGATCGCTTTAAGCTGCATCATTGTAAACTCGACCTGCTCCAGACAGGTCGCCGGGTCCCCCGCTCCGGGAGCCCCCGATTCAGCATAAGTATCCCAGGCAACATCAACGCACTGGTCCCACTGGTAGGTCGTTGTTCCGGCATGGCCTGGCTGAGCACTATCCCTCGTCGGCATATGGGTCTCGATTGCCATATCTCCTCGTTCACCATATTTGGAGCTGCCCAGCGTAAACCAGGTGTAACCACGGTCAAAGTACACTTTGGCCCACAGGTCACCGTCGGATTTCAGGATCCCCGCGGCGATTGCACCGGGATACTCGTCGACAGTTCCGATATAGGTGCTGACCGCCGCCGCGGTATGCGTGTCGTAAGTCCCCGAACTGTTCTGCACTAAAACTTCGAAATTGGACCCCCGGATACTTTCCAGGGTCATCTGAAGGGTAATTGTCTCAACCCCGTCAGTTACCGACTGCGTCAAGGTCGCCGGTGATTCCGCGATTAAAAGCGACGAACAAAGTAAAACGACTAACACAGCCGCAAACGGTCTCATATTTCGTTGTTTTTTCATTTCTTAGTCCTTGAATCAGGTAATCTTCTTCTCACTTTATACCATTCCATAAAATCTTTTTCCAAACACCCCGCTCGCATGCAACCCCCTTACACATTGCGTCAATACTAAATATGCCCACGCTTATACAGCGGTGGCGACATTTACATCCGGCATTCATTCTGTAAAATACTTGTTATGATCATCTAAACCTTGGTGACAGATAATTCACGGCCCCCCAGTTCTTCACCTCAACCCCATCCATTGAATCAAAGCGGTCCACGCTGCCGTCCAGGTAGCCCGCATTCAGCTTACAGTCCGGCCGCTCTGTTGCACCCTGCGGCGAGATAAAGTAGGGCCTTGCCTTCTCCGCATCCCTGAACCGGTGACTTGAATAAAACCTGTTTTCCGGAGTCTCGCCAGGAGGGTAAAAGAGCATATTGGTGCCTTTCACATATGTGATCGCATCCTGGATCACCAGTTTGTTCGAGCTGGACATCCTTGACGGGCCCTCAAAATGCTTTTTTGTTTTGTCTACAGCATCTGACA
>JBDLJN010000083.1:0-12541 GCA_039714335.1 Planctomycetota bacterium | reverse complement strand
CTCATCCACCAGGTCTTTCATATGGATGACGAGCCGTATTATCTCAGCCCCATCGCCATCGAGCGCGGCTTTACGCGCAAGTTCATCAACAACCCCGACGTCAAACCGATGGAAAAAGAGATCATCCGCTGCCACAAAGAGCTTCTGAAAAAGCATCCGATGGTCATCATCGAGGGCACCGGCCACGCCGGCGTCGGCAGCTGTTTCGGCCTGTCCAATGCGCGTGTCGCCGAACTGCTCGGCGCCAAGGTCGTCATCGTTACCTCCGGCGGCATCGGTCGCCCCATCGACGAGATCGCCATGAGTCTGGCCCTGTTCGCCGACCATGATGTCGAGGTCATCGGCGTCATCCTCAACAAGGTCCTGACCGAAAAATACGACAAAGTCAAAGACACCGTCGATAAGGGCCTCAAACTGCTCGGCACCCGCCTGATCGGCGCCATCCCCTATGACCGGTCGCTGACGACCTTCACCGTCGGTCAGTTGGCCGAAGAGTTCAGCTATCAGATCTTCTGCGGCGAAGACGCCCTGTCCAATGTCATCGAAGACACCATCGTCGCCGCGATGGAGCCGCAAAATGTCCTGCAGCACATCAACACCAACACACTGGTCATCACCCCCGGCGACCGCATCGACAACATCCTGATCTCGCTGCTGATCCTGTCCAAAGACACCACCAACGGCGGCCTGATCCTCACCGGCGGCTTTGACCCGCACCCCGCCATTGAACCCCTGCTCAAAAACAGCCGCATCCCCGTTTTGATCAGCCAGGAAGACACCTTCAAGGTCAGCGCCCGCATGAAGGATCTGGGCTTTAAGATCCGTTCCTGGGACACACAAAAAGTCCATCGCCTGCGTCAACTCGTCGAAGAACACGTCGACACCGACCTCATCCTCGACGCCCTAAAGTCGTAAAATAGCGATACTTGTCTACCCAGTCACCAACACCAGCCCCAGTAAAGAGCAGCGAATTCTATTTGACATGATAGGGCTAAATATGATAAAATCATGGTGTTATGGAGGGGGAAATTCAATTTCTTACGAGACTGGGTATAATAAGAGTCAAAGAAATGAAAAAACGGGGTTTCACTCTAATCGAACTGCTGGTTGTCATCGCTATCATCGCGCTGTTACTGGCTATCTTGCTACCTTCGCTGAAAACGGCCAAATTAATTGCTCAGGAAGTCGTCTGCAAGTCCAATCTTAAGCAGTGGGGGGTTATCTCGTTTTCTTTCGCTGTGGAACACGATGGTAAGTGGTTTGTCGGACAAGGCTCCGCGACAGACGCAAGTAGTGTCTGGATGAATGTTCTGCGTGACTATTATCAGGATCCAAAGATTCGCCTTTGCCCCAGGGCCACCAAGGTGGACGAGGCGAATGGGATGCAGCTCCCCCCTACCTCGAATTATTATCGCATCAAGGGCGACAATACGCATGCATGGGGGCAGTATTATATAGGCGATTTAGCGGGTCAGGAGCCGGATATCGGCAGCTACGCGATGAACAGTTGGACGCAGATTCCCAAACGCGGAAGCGGGTGGGATCAGAACTATGGCGACTATTACTGGGAACTTGGAATGGTCACAGGCGGCTCAAATGTCCCGATCTTTATGGATTCCCAACTCATCGGGCTCAACCCGATTGAGAGCGATGGGAATATGGCCCCACTCTTTGATGGCGATCATACAAAGGGTTGGAAAGACAGTCTTAAGCGTGTTTGTATCAACCGGCATCGCAACGCTATTAACGTTGTATTTATGGATCGCAGTGTGAAAAAAGTCGGGTTGAAGGGGATCTGGAGATTGAAATGGAGTCACAAATGGGACACTAGCTGTCTGCCCCCCAACGCCTGGCCGGAGTGGATGCAGAGATTTGACGATAAGATCAAGTAATACCAATCCCGCTTTACTGCTTTGAGTGGGGATCGGGTTTAAACAAGAGGAAAAAAATGAATAAACGAGCGTTTACTCTCATTGAACTTCTTGTCGTCATTGCGATCATCGCATTGCTGCTGTCGGTTATCCTGCCTTCGCTTAGAAAAGCAAAGCAGGCAGCTCAAAGTACCATTTGCAAAAGTAATTTAAGGCAATGGGGTATTATATTCAATATGTATACCCAGGACCACGACCAGAAGTTCCAGGAAGGATGGGCAAATTACTCGGATACAAACATAAAGAGCAACTGGTGGATGGAAGCGGCCACCGCATATTATGATAGTATTGAAGAGGTTCGTTACTGCCCGACAGCCACCAAGGTCGAAAAACTAAGGGATGGATCGCCGGGGCCTGGTGTGGGTAAGCAACCGTTTGCAGCGTGGGGACATTTTGAGTCATGGGGTACGGACCAAGGTGGCACTGATACTTATACGGACAGTGCCAGTTATGGCATTAACGGCTGGCTGGAAGACAGCCAGATAAATTCGCAGGGCAATGCTAACTTATACTGGCGGAAAGTAACCAGTATTACCAATACCGGTAATGTGCCGATGCTGACGGATGCCCAGCATGTCGACGCCTGGCCGAAGGATGGGAACGGCCCGCCGCGGACAGAGGACGAACGTTGGAACGTTACTCAGAAACAGGTGGGCGGCAGCCATATGGGACGCATCGTGCAAAACCGGCATGACAAAAAACAGAATGTGCTTTTTGCAGACGGCACTGCTGTAACAGTTGGCCTGAAACAGATGTGGACGCTCAAATGGCACAAAGAGTACAACACCGGCGGAAAATGGACTCTCTCCGGCGGCGTCACTTATAACGACTGGCCGGAATGGATGTCAGGATTTCATGAGTATTGATCCAGGGACGCTTGCCGCTAACCGTACCCACTATCATAATGCGTATTGATTTGACGGCTCCAACCGTATTGTCGATGCTCGTTATCTCTATCCCCGCTGTCGTCAATATGTTCTTCTCTCACTTTTGTCCAAATCACAGTATAAATTTCACTTCTACCCCAAACACGCACTCCGTTTCCAGCGTATAAAATAGGGAACAGAAACTCTAATAGTGGAGGGCAGTATCATGAAGGCACACATGCATATGCCCGGTTGGATGCATTTCCACAAACCCGATTGGCACGTCGTAGGGATGCGGATGGATCACTTGGTTCACGATCCGCGTTTTTGGGCCGCAGTCGCACTTGCCGTATTACTGGGGCTGATGATCCTGACAACGATCCTCGCAGAGCCCGGCAGCGGCGAAACCTCGATGCCGCAGACATTTCCGATCTATCCCTATGCGCCATAGCCGTATGTGTATGCATCCTGAAACATGAAAAAACACAGTAAACTGACAACGTCATTTGGAGGAAATTGCAATGACTGTTTTAGAGTATCTCGAAGCTGAGCATTGTGACTACAGGGTCACCGAACACAAACCGGTCTATACCGCCGAACAGTTGGCTACCGTTGAGCACGTTCCGGCCTGCAAAGTCGCCAAACCGGTCATCGTCCGGGCAGACGGGCGTTACTACCTCTGCGTATTACCGGCAGACCGGCGGATCGATGTATACGCGGTCCAGAAATACTTAAAGGCAAAAAATGTCCGCCTGGCAAGCGAACACGAGATGGAATACCTCTTCGGTGACAGTGAACTGGGGGCCGAAGCGCCCTTTGGCAATCTGTATGACCTGCCGACGCTCATGGATAAAAAACTGGCCAAAGACAAAGAGATCGTCTTTCAGGCAGGCAGCCATGACAGGTCTGTCTGGATGAACATGAAAGACTATAAAAAGCTGGCCAATCCAGGCATCTTTGCGTTCAGTTACCCCGAAGCGATGGACGAGATCGAGTCAATGCCGTTCGACCCGTTCTTCTATGACCCGTACAATATCTAATGGGAGCGCGGGCGTCTCGCCCGCACAATAACAGCCCGAAGTGCGAGCGCGGGGATGAAACGCCGTGTGCATGGCATCGCGGGAGTTCGAGTTGCAACTTGCTTGTGGGGATGGAGTTTTGTGCCTGTGTGACCTTGAGTCGAAATGGGTTTGTTTGGTAAAACAAGCCGCACCGTACAGCGCAAAAGAAAAAGAGACGCTCACACCTCCTCCAGAGGGTCCGTCTCTTTATCTTTCACTCCTGAAACAGGGTGATGATGAAAGTTGTTTATTCAATTGTCTATGCCAGGTCGGTCTCTCCACGAGACCGCTATATATTTAACTGAGAGAGAAAGATTTACGCTCTGCGCTTCCGCAGCAGCAATGCACCCAAACCCAACAAAGCCATCGTCGCCGGTTCCGGGATCGTAGTCTCATCCGCATACAGCCACAATGCCGACAAGCTGCTCGTGTATGAGTCTGTGTCGTAGTCTCCAAACGCCGCATCAACCAGCGTCTCAGATTTCAGCTTAGCCAGACCACCGGAAACATCTTCCCAGTGCGCTCCGCCGAACTGAGAAAAATCGGATTCCGTTACATTCAGAATCGCTGCTCCATACAGGTGCCCCGCGCTCTGTGCTATCATACCGCCAAACAATGTATCTTCAAGACCCTCAATTTCAGAATAACCGTCGCTGCCGTCTCCATTACCTTGGATATAACCGGTTTCTTCGCCGAGACCGGTAAAATTCATCTGCCAGTCCAGAACTTGGGTAAAACTCGCCTTGGCCCATCCACCGGCTGAATCATCAACCACACCGGCGAAATTCACGCTCACCACAACATCGGTCTGGATAGAATCCCCGTCTGTGGTATTCAGAGTAGCGCTGGCACCCCCGGTCCATTCCAGTTTGCCAAGTACGTGGTCATAGTCGGCTGTCGCCCCTCCAACCTGAAGGTCGGAAATAACCACATCGGTAATAATACCATAGCTGCCGGCCGAAACCACACAAACTAACCCCAAAACAAACAATGCCTTTTTCATCTTTCACTCTCCTCGTCAAAATTGACTATTTTAATTGCCTCCTGAGGGCATACAATGTTTACTTAAACTCCAAGTTATTTTTTACGCCTGACTAAAAGTCCACCCAACCCCAACAGGACCATCGTTGCCGGTTCGGGAACGGGCGCTGTCAAAAGGATATGCGGGCGACTACTGGTGATATCTTGAGTAAATGACTGATCATACGGGCTGGATTCATTAAGCATAAAGGTTGAAGTGAAATCAAGCATCCGTATCTCAGAACCGTCATACAGTTCGCCGCCGACCATCTGATAATTCACCGATCCGGAAAAATACTCCCAATCAGATGCATCCCGTGAAATCATCCAATGGGCAGTTTCATCCACCACCATCTCAGCGACAAGTAAAGTCACAGGCGACGCAAAAATGTCAGTGCCCGTGGCAACGTCGTACACCCTGTCAGCGGTTATCGTCATTGTTGCTGTGGCGCTTTTAGCGAAACCAATCTGAGTATCATTGCTGGCTAAACGATTCGTCGGCGTAACGGTGATTAAACCACCCTCAAATTTGTAGTCATAGTCAAGTTCCCCAGCCACTCTCAGATCGCCCTGTTGGATCTCAACCGCAGTATTCCCCATCAGGTCCTCAAACTGGAACTGCGCTAGGGCTACGTCAAACCACTCAACCCCTTCCGTGTCCATATTGACGGCGTCCATATAAATCAATGAAAAACCGGACGTGGACACACATAGAAATGCACCAATCAGAACTGCTAAACACCTCGTTGTCTTTTTCATCTTTCCAAGCCTCCGAAATACTTTCTTAGCCGCCCTTCTCCAAAAGAACGGAATCTTTCCATGATCCCAATGTATCAAACCGCGGGTATTTCGCCAAAGAAAAAATCTTGATTTTTTCAAAAAAGTCGAAATCCCGTATTAACCACGATAAAATTCCATGCTGCACAAATCTTTTTCTTGTGTCATCTCACGGTCCCATTCAGCAGCCGAACTTTCGCCACATCGATAAAGTTAATCTTGCCGTCCGCATTAATATCGCACAAGTCGTTGTATTTGCTGTTGTTATCTGAATCATCCGTATACAGGGCCGACCCGTTACTCAGCCGGACCTTCGCGACATCCACAAAATTAACCTTATCGTCCCCGTTCACATCCCCTGAAAACGGCGTCCACACCTCCGGTTCTCCCGGTCCATAGACGATCCGCATCAGTGGGTCACCGATCACCACCTCTGTCCAACTCAGGTAAGGAATCCCCGAAAAGGCCGCCTCGACGAAGCACATATCCGCTTTCAAATCTCCGTCCTTATCCGCCAGGAGATTAAAAAACACAAATTCATTATCGATCGCCGCATCGGCCTGCGGCTCAAAACTATGCCCGATGGCCCCCGACCCGCCGATATCGATATAATCAATGATCTTCGCTTGTGTGGTCGGCTGATCAGAAAACAGCGTCACCGCGTTAAAGCTTTCAAGCGAGGTAAACACGGCGCCATTCACCAGCGTAAACATCGCCCCCCCATCGTCCCCGCCGCAATACAGGTAGTCGGCACTCTTGCCGTCATCGCCGTTGCAGCCGAAGCTGGCGTATGCGATCGCGCCCTGGTTCGGAGTCCGAGCGGGATAATACGAGCTTGTTTCTCCCAGCAGACTTTGACACATAGACGCGCGTGACCGGTAGTCCAAACAAACCAGAATATCGGGGGCATCCAGAAAATCAGAACTGGTCAGTACTTTGCTGTAATCAAACAGCAGATCGACGATCTGTTCATACGCACCCACATAATCGTCCGTCGGACGAACATAATACGCATCCGGCGGTGCGTTCTGGCCTTCGGTATGTTCCCAGTAAAGCACTGACGAATGCAAATTGTAAATACGGCCGTAGTCGATGTTGTTCATGCCCGTCGCCGCGTCAAACGGCGCATCATCCAATATGACCGCCGCCTGATACGGATTGACGCCCGATGCCGGGTCAGAAGCCCGTTTGGACCGTTCCAGCATGTTGCGCACCGCAAAGACGGCGCTTTTACCCTGATTCTTGGGCCCGTCCAGCCGGCAGGTCAGATAGATATGTCCCGGGCCGAAAAAGCGGTCCTTGGCACCGTATCCATAACGGTATCCTTCCATGATCGGAGCGTCCACACCCGCTTCCAGCGAAATAGCATAGGTCCACCGCAGTCCTGTCGAATCCGGCACGCTGCGCTCAAACAGATCAAACCCACTGCGGCACGCCTGATACGGATTGATGATCCGGTTCCGTATCCCCGCCGGATTCTCACCAGTGTCACCGTACCACAAGCAGGTCAGTTCCGACTCCACAGACGCCGCATCAAGCATCGACTCATTGTCGGCGACGACCTGCCAGGCCGAACCGCTCGGATAAATCACATTCGCGAACGCCGGATTCGTATCCTCGATCCGGTACGGCATCCCCGCAGTCGTCACGATCACCATAACCTCATCGAGCAGATTGTTGTCGATCAGATGCTGGCGAACCGGTTCGGCGATGCAGGTATTGTATACCTCCCGCGTAATGATCTCATCGGCCGCCGTACTGGCAGGCCCGCTGCAGTCCGCCAACCCATTCAGTTCCAAAACCTGCTTGCTCTGGATCGATGGGTAATACCCGCAGTACATCTTCGCGATATATTGGCTCGTCGCACTATTGGCGTTAACAAGAACCAGCAGGTTGTCCGCACTTAATTCCGCATGCGCAAGCGGAACAAACACGAACAAAAAAGAAATGAAAAGAAATGAAAACGCACCTGCACACCGAGTGTCTCCCCCCACGAACTGGGTCCAACCTCCCCGCTTCTTCATGGGCCATCCTCTCTAAAATTGTACTACACATTACCCTGCACTATTACTTGCACTGCTCTCCATATCAGCAGTGGTGTCTCTTAAAAATGGAAATTCAACGCACCCCTATTTTTTGCGGCGAAGAACCCCCAGAACACTCAGACCAGACAAAATCAGCAAACTCGCCGGTTCCGGAACGATCGTAAAGACATTGTCAGACCCATCGGCAACGAATTGTCCGGGAAGATCTGAATAGTCCACTAACACACCCATAAAAGAATCGCCGCCCAGTTCATAGCTTACCGACTGTCCCACCGATCCGATTGCCCTGATGTCAAACTGAGCAACCGGCGTATAGACGTCGACACCGATCGTGGAACCTTCGATAAGACCGTCAAGCCCAACTGCATGCAGATTTGAAATAGAACCGGTCGGCAGACCAAGCGGATCCCATCCCGAGTCAGTGTCATTCCACGTATCCGAAGGCAGAAAACCAATGGTTCCGTCAACGACCTCGACAACCCCGCCCAAATCAACAATTGCATCAAGGCCCCAGGCAAATAAGCCCGGCATTGATTCACCTTCAATCATGGCACTCAGGGTCACGGTAACCTGTTCACCCGGCAAAAGTTCTGTCTGCCCTCCTTCGGTATTCATCGTAAAAAGCAGGTCAGCATGGGAAATTGAACAGACAAACATCACAGAAAGGATACAAAAGAGATATATCTTTACCATCACCCAATTCTCCTTAGTCTATATACTCTCACTCACTACCTTACGCCCCCGATCGACCCTCCAGACGACATAGGGACATACACAAATTCATGCATCTTGAAACCAGTATAGCTGCACTTAAAATAAAATGCAAGAAAAAAATTATGGGCGATCCAAAAATTCATTTTGGCAGACCCGCATATCACCGAAAAAACCTTTCGCAACATCTTTAACACACTGTTGTTACAGGCGATACGCCAGCAAAGTGGTATTAAGAGTCTATCCGACATAACTGGTTCGTGTCCATTTTTCGTCATCAGTCGATTTGAGCAAAAAAAGAGGCCCCCTCCTCGGAAGGGCCTCTTTAGCCGTAATTTATGTCCTGAATATCAAATCCAGGAGAGCAAGATTATTTTTTCTTTCGAAGCAGAGCCAAACCGCCCAGACCCAGCAGCGCCATCGTCGCCGGCTCCGGCACACAGTACGGCAGATCACCCGTCAAGGCACCTTCAACCGTTCCCTCATAACCGTCAAGCTTAGTGGCGATATCGCCGGTAGCGTTCTCAATCGGGGCAAAAGTACAGTAGAACCAGAAGGTCCCGGTGCCCGCCGGACCCGGATCGGGATAATCGGGTGCGGCTGGCTGTGACGCGTCATACTCCAGCGGTTGCTGATACCGGATGAGCCGACCGTCTAAGTACTGATCCGCATCGATATAACCGCCCCAGATAACAGACTCGTCGTTCACGGTCAGATCCACAGACTCTTCCCAGTTCGATGTCCCGTCAACGCCGGTATCGTAAAAGTAGGTCTCAGGCACACCATCATTGTCGCTGTCAGCCTGATAGGTTGCCAAATCCTCAAAGCGAAGGTTGCCGGTCGCTTCGCCTTCGATATCGAACAATGCATAATCACACAGCAAACTCTGTGACAGGTCAAAATCAAAATGACTCAACCCTCCTATAGGTCTGCCAAGGTCGTCAACATCGTTGCTGTACTCCCAGGTCATTGTTACGGTGTACTTGTAATAATCACCGCCGTCCCCAAAATAATCCCCGACATACAAAGCTTCAGATGTACCCGCAACGGTACCGGCAGAAGCACAAGGACTTAACACAGACAGGCACATACACACAACAAAAATAACTTGCAATTTCTTTTTCATCTTTTCCTACTCCACTCTGGCCCTCTTCCAGGCCTCAACATTACTATTCCTCTTATTATGGGAACAAAAGTCCCCATGCCCAAAGCACCACACTACAAACCCCATATTACTAAAATAGGCAAAGAGAATTCAATCGTGGAAACTACGGGAATTTGATATTTTTCAGGACGAGCAATGTCTCGTTTTTGTATCTTGCTGTGTAGTAAGAGGTTACAAAAGCACAAGAAACGAAGAAAGTGAAAAAACTTAAATCCCTCCTGTTTTTGCTGGAAAACTCAGGCATTTTGAAAATTTCCCAGATTACCAGAAAGAAAATTGAGGTGTTAATTTGGGATAGAGCAATTCAATTTTTAGTGTTCGCCTTATGCCTGTTGCGGCTTCGTCCGGCGTCGTTGAAAATACTCGACAATGAATAGCATTGGCTGCGTTTTTCGCCTTGCCGGACTTGTCCTCACGACGGCCTAAGTCGGAACATAAAAAATTGAAGTGCTCTAATTACACCCCGTCAGCCAATAGTCGGCCAGGATCTGCAGATCCGTCAGGTCCACCGAACCGTTTCTATTGACATCCCCGCCAAGGGCAGGACCGCTATTCTGCCAGTCTTTCGACACTCTCGAAAGATCCAGCAGATCGATCAACCCCGCCCCATTCAAATTCGCTGCCGCACACTCGCAGGCATCCCCCATCCCGTCAGCATTCGAGTCCGCCTGATCGGGATTCGGCGTATCCGGGCAGTTGTCCGATGCATCCTCCATCCCGTCTCCATCACCATCCGGCAGCGTCGAGTCATCAACCTGTTTTGTGACCGTGATCTGGTCCAGCCACACATCCTCCCTGTCGCTGTCGGTTAACGCAACAAATTTGATCTTAAAATCCGGGATGAAATACTGGCTGTCGACAATCGTATCGGTATAGTGAAGCCAGACTCCATCGGCAGGCCATAGCGCTTCCAGGTCTGCGATCAAAACATAGTCTATGCCGTTGTAGTAGTACAGAAAGCAATCTTCGCCGGGTTCCATTGACTTCTTGCGAAGCCAGAAATCAATACTGATCTCGGTCGCGTCACCGGCATCCATCGGGTTTGAAATAAAATCGCCCGACTCGTTTCCTTCAGCGTGTGCCGACGCGACCCCGCTGTATTCCTCTTTTTGGCTTTGCTTCCAGTTGTGCGGGTGAAGTTCGAAACCACCATCCCAGCCGTCCCCTTCATTGTCGAAATCCGCCCGCAGCAGAATATTGCCGCCCGGCGGTGGCGGCGGAGGGGTTGTGCTGCCGATCTGTTCGGCCACATTGGCGATCCGGGAGGTAAACCAGGTCCGCAAATCATCGAACCGAGCGGGAATATTATGCTCGTCGATCTGGGTATACGGGTCCGCCTGCAGTGCCTCAGTCAGTACCGGCTCGATCGAATCGATCATCGCGGTAATATTGGCCGCCGACAGCGGCCCATTGATCAGGTCATCCATGATCTGGTTGTATTGGGCCCTCAGCGTCGGGTTGCCATAAATAATCTGCTGAATGTTCGTCTGACTGCTGCCGTAGATATTAAAGCTCGTATCGGTAATGGTCGAGTCCATATCCCACGGAAACCACATTCGCTTGCGTGAGAACGGGTCGTCAAGATCAAAATCAATAAACACCGTATTATTAAAATGCGTAAACAGCGAATCATTATGACAGACGATCGCATTGACCGCCGCCATCGCCAGCAAACTCCGCACATCCATCCACTCGTTCAAGCTGTTGACCAGGTCCGTACCGGTCGGTGTCGGACACTCACCTCCAGCCGGATACAGCAAGCTGTTGGAATTGGCGGCGATCCACGGCTCATAGCACAAAGCATCAACCGCGGGGCTTTTGGGGTTGAGTTCGTCCCCAACCTTCAGAGGGAACTGTCCATCGGATTCGTACTTGTACAGCCAGGTCTTATGCCAGATGTACAGCCCCCGATTCATCATAAACGGCTTGTCGTACTGTTCGGCATTGACATACACACCAAGACACTCGCCGTTAACATACAGCTTCACCCAGTTGGCATACCAGCACGCCCACGGATAGTCGTACCCTTCCGGCCCCGAAGCCATCCGGTGCAGCTGTGCCGCGATCCCCTCGCTGACCACATCCTGATCGTCGCCGTTCTCCAGCGACAGCTTTTTCAGGCCGTGCCAGTCCGGCGCCGCGTCGGGATGCCCGGGACAGTCCGGATCGTCCGGGTCCAGCGGGTCGCAGTAGTAATCATTGATATCAACTTTGATACTGATCTTGAACGGGTCGGCCTCACTCGGCAGGGCGTCACACGACTTGCGGCGGATATTCACATAGATCGGCGTTTCCCCGTCCGCCCAGAAATACGCCGGCTTTTCAATATCAAAGGTCGTATCGAACCGGATAATATCCCAGTCGCCGGGATTTTCCATCTGGACATGCAGCGAACGAAGTTCAAGCGGAGCGTACGCGTCCGGCCATGCACCGATCGCACCGAATGCGGAGCTGACTGCGATACCGATCAACAGGCAGAAAAAAAAGACATTCTTCATCATTACCCTACATCCAAAAAAAATCTATTACCCTCGGTATTTACGGGGACAATTATACCAGTTTTACATCTACAATGCAAGCAAAATCGGCCATGACAGCCAAAATCAGGCCCTCCGAGGGCCGATAAAAAAAGGGCCCCTTCAATAAGAAAGGGCCCCTCGCTACAAACTATCTTTCAATCTCCTCCAAGAGATTTTTTTATTTTCTCCGACGCAACAGCAACCCGCCCATCCCCAGCAGAACCATCGTCGCCGGTTCCGGAATCGTAATGCCGATAATATAGTTGCCCTTCTTGGCAATTTCGGCAACAGTTCCAGCTTCACTGTACGCATACAACTTGTTGTCCAAGTAGAAGTTAATCAGTGTTGCCTTGCCGAGAACATCTATTTCCCCAGCAGCATAGGCAGCAGCAAGAATCGCATCGACATCAAATTTGACTTCCGCCTCCCAGAGCATCTCATCGGGG
>JBDLJN010000082.1:0-12715 GCA_039714335.1 Planctomycetota bacterium | reverse complement strand
ACAGGGCGATTTGTTTTATTAACATTCCTTCACCCAGGGCGTTGCCCTGAGCTATATTACACCGGCCTTTCAGGCCATTCTGGATGCCGGATTCCCGTACCAAATACGGGACAAGCTCTGTCCGGCATGACATTTACATGATTCCCAATAAATGTCAATTGTTTTTGTGTATCAAAACCCGACCAACGGAGTTGGCCGGGCTAAGCTTCGTGTTCATTCGTGGTTCAAAATGCTGAAGTGCAGGCGCCGTAGGGACACACGCGGATACAGGCCAGGCACTCAATGCAGTCGTCCTCATTGTAAACCACCTGGCGGGTTTTGTCGTCGGACAGATGCAGTGCCCTGGTCGGGCAATAGGGAATGCAATAGCCGCAATGGGTGCACTTGTCCTCATCGCGCGTCACACCCTTGCCGCTATAGTTGACCTGCACGTTATATGTCTTGACATATTCCATCGCGCGGTCAATATCCGCTTCTGTGCCGGTGACATCCAGCACCAGAAACCCCTCTTCCTCCGGCGTCACTTTGGCGCGGAAGATATTAACTACCAGATCGTAATCCTTGACCAGATGATAGATGATCGGCTTTTCGCATTCGCACTTGGGGAAATGCAGCATCAGTTTGTGTGTAACGGTTTCGCTCATTAGGGCTTACCCCTTTGAATCATGGGTTTCATGGCATTATTTTTCGGCAATGGCGAAATCGGTGCGGCCAGTTGGAAGTCGCCCCGGCGGATCTCATCGGCCAGCAGGTTGGCGATCTCCAGTGCCTTATAATATGACGACAGTGAGCCGACGTTTACTTTTTTGCCGTCGATGTCGATCTCACCGCTGCGGAGCTGCTCATAACTGACCTTCTCTAAAACCTTGCCGGTCTTTTCCGGGTAGTCATGGCTGTAATCGGTTACCGGCGCCAGGATATCCCGATCCCGCACACAGGTCCGCTTGAGGATGTCGGCATTCAATATCGGGATCGGTACGCCCACACCCACCGCCAGCGAGATGCCATAACCGCGAAGACTGACGCCGCGTGCAAATTCCGGTTTCATCTGTTTCATGTCGCCGGTCAGCGCCAGTGTTCCGGCGCCTTCGGTCGGCACCCCCGCTCCGGTTCGTTCACAGTCGCCGGCGTGCTGGGTGCCCTCGGCATAGACATGCCCGTGTGCTCCGGCCAGCCAGACGCGCGTGCCCACACCGATGGTATCATAGCACGGGTCGTTCAGCAGCGGCGAAAGCTGGCCCGCCGAGCAATAGTTCGCATTCTTGCAGTTCGGTTCCAATTGTCCCATATAGGTATAGATGGTTTTGTCCGAGCAGTTGATCGCGACATTGTAGTTCTGATAGCAGTTTCGCGGGTTGACCATCGTGGCCTGGTTCAGGTCGTTGATCGTAAAATAGGTGCGAAGCTCGCGCAGGGGATATTCATCGGTTCCGTAGGACAGGGCGAACAGTTGCAGGGTCTTGCCCGCGATCAGATCCTCGATGACATGGCCGCCGCCGTAGCGGAACTCGCCAGGCGGATACATATTGGCCGGGTCGCCGTGGCGAAGCTGCGTGGCGCCGAGGAACACATCCACCGCCGCGATGCCGGTATAGACCAGCACGTCCTCGATCCACGCCTCGGACATGCGGATTTTTGGCTTGGAGTGGCCAAAGTTCAGAAAGCAGCCCGACGAACACATCGGCCCGAAGGTCGCGGTGGTTACGACATCCACTTCCTCGGCCGCGGCGTCGAGGCCTTTTTTGTCTACATAATCCATGATCTCGTCGGCGGTCAGCACCACGGCCTTGCCGGATTCGATGCGGTCGTTGATCTGCTCATATGTCTTCATTCGCATTCCATTTCGATTAAATGCTGTGCATTGTCTGAAATAGAATACCAATATTGGCTTGTTTTTCAAGAAAATTGAGCCGAAAACGAACCCCTTGTCTTTTCAGGTAAATGCGGTACAATGTCCCCCCTCCTTTATATAAAATGTGACTTTGATTGAAAAAGGTGTCCGAAATGGCGAAATTGGCGAAACTTGACGATATTGTGTCGCTGTGCAAGCGGCGGGGATTTATCTATCAATCCAGCGAGATTTACGGCGGGCTGGCAAGCTGCTACGATTACGGGCCGCTGGGTGCGGAACTGAAGCGCAATGTGCGCAATGCCTGGTGGAAAGCCGTTGTGCAGATGCGGGATGATATTGTGGGTCTGGACTGCAGTATCCTGATGCACCCGATGGTGTGGAAGTCGTCAGGCCACGCGGATAAGTTCGCTGACCTGGTTACCGTGTGCAAAAAGTGCAACACCCGCACGCGCGTGGATCACCTGCAGGACAAGACCGACGGCAACGGTGCATCGGAACATACCGAGCATGTCAACATCGAAACCGAAGCGGCTAAACCGCACGATCTTTCCAATAAGGTCTGTCCGTCGTGTGAAACGGTCGGCCAGTTTGGTGAGCCGATGGCGTTTAAGCTGATGTTCGAGACCCAGATGGGTGCCAATGCTGATGACCAGATGACGCTGTGGCTGCGGCCGGAAACGGCGCAAGGGATTTTTGCCAACTTCCGCAATGTGCTGGACTCGACGCGCGTCAAGGTGCCGTTCGGCATTGCCCAGATTGGCAAGAGCTTCCGCAACGAAGTAACGACCAAAGCGTTTATCTTCCGCACACGCGAGTTTGAACAGGCAGAACTGGAATTTTTCTGTGCACCGGGTACGGATGAGGATTGGTACGAGCACTGGAAAGAGCAGCGGTTCGATTGGTATCTGAATCTGGGCATTAAGAAAGAAAACCTGCGCTTCCGTGACCACGACCCGGACGAGCTGGCGCATTATGCCAAGGCGTGCGTGGATGTGGAATACAAGTTCCCGTTCGGTCAGGGCGACTGGCAGGAACTGGAGGGCGTGGCTAACCGGACCGACTACGACCTGCGGCAGCACCAGCGCGGGATGCGGACGATGAACGACTGGTTTGAGAATAAGGGCGACCTGACGAAAATCTCATTAAAAGAAGAGGCCGAGGATTATCACAAGGGACCGCTGAGCTTTTTTGACGAGCAGAATAAGCAACGGTTTATCCCGTATGTGATCGAGCCGTCGGCGGGCGTGGATCGAAGCACGCTGGCGTTTTTGGTCGATGCCTATGACGAAGAAGAGGTCAAGGGCGACACGCGAAGTGTCCTGCGGTTCCATCCGCATCTGGCCCCGATCAAGGCGGCGATCTTCCCGCTGGTGAAAAAGGACGGCATGCCGGAGATCGCGACGAAGCTGTACGACGACCTCAAGGGTAACTTTACCTGCTTCTACGATCAGAAAGGCGCGGTTGGCCGCCGCTATCGCCGACAGGACGAGGCCGGTACGCCGTACTGCATGACCATCGACGGCCAGACGAAAGAGGACAACACCGTCACCGTCCGCGAACGCGACAGCATGGAACAAACGCGGATCAACATCGATCAGGTCAAGGCGTATCTGCGAGAGCAATTAGATTTATAAGAAACCGAAAGGAGCTGTATTATGAAATGTCCGGGTTGTGATAGTAGTTTGACTGAAAAATCCGTTGGAGATATCAAAGTTGATGAATGCCAGCAGTGCAAGAGCATCTGGTTTGAGGATGGGGAACTAAGAGAAGTCAAAGACATTGCCGAACCTGATACGAACTGGATGGATTTTGAGATATGGAAGCACGAAAGTCGCTTCACATCCGAACCACGGAACCTGGCCTGTCCCAAGTGTGCCCAAAATATGGTCGCTGTGGATTATGATAATACTGGTGTTATTATTAACTACTGTCCGCAATGCAGAGGGGCCTGGCTAGAAAAAGGTGAATTTAAACAGATCATCGAAGCACTGAATAATGAAATGGCGAATAAGCCGCTTTCTGATTATGTGAAGGCCGGGATTTCTGAAGCCGTTGAGATCGTCACGGGACCGGAATCGTTTATCTCTGAATGGAAAGATTTTTCGACTTTCTTCAGAATGCTGCAGTATCGAATCCTGGTTGAGAAACCGCAACTTCATGATACGCTTATCAATATCCAGAAAGCCAATCCGATAAAATAAATGGGCTTTGTTGTACTGTCCTTGCAGGGCGATAAATGATTTCGGAAGAATGCCCGGGGCATTGCTCTATGCTAAGTTATTCTGCAATTTTGTGCAAAACGAAAGAACGGTTTTATGATACTCGATCAACTTGACAGTGCATTAATGTATGCTGGCCTTGGCGAACGAATCGCCACGGCTTTGGCCCTTCTCAATGAAGACAGCGTTCGCAGCGCCGCAGCGGGTAAGCATGAGGTGCAAGGCGATGACATCTTTTATGTTGTGAATGAATACGAAACCGGAGCCATCGAGGACGGACAATTGGAGGTCCATCGCAAATATATGGATATCCAATATATCGTCTCCGGCGAGGAATGTATCGGCTATGCTCCGCTTGAGGGATTGACGGAAGAATCACCCTACGAAAGCGAAAATGATGCGGCATTTTATAAGGCAAATAACGCCATGAGCAGACTGCACCTGAAACAGGGGATGTTCGCCATCTTTTGGCCGAACGAGCCGCACATGCCGGGACGAATCGCGGAAAAGAGAGGAAAAGTCAAAAAGATCGTCGTCAAAATTCGGATGGAGTAGTCACACGAACCTATGGCTCGTGTGACAGTTCATAGTTATTAGTTATTAGTTATTAGTGAAGGATTCGGCCTTTGGCCGAAATTATGTTTATCTTATAATGGGTTCAATATGAATCGAAAAAAAACATGCGAATCGGATAAGGGCAAACGCAGTGCGTGGAGGTGGCTTTTGTGGGGCCTGCGGTGGTTCAGTGTGGGTGTGTTTGTATTGTTGTTTTTGATGGGGTTGCTGCTGTCGGTCTCGTGGAAGATACTTGTCTGCCTGGCGATCATTCCCGTTACGGCGATATGTTTTCCTAAAAAGGTCCAGTCTTGGGTGTGGGTGTGTTTGACGGGGGTGCTGCTTGGGCTGTTTATCTGGGTTTTGCTGCCGGAGTTGAATAAGGAGAACTGGAAACCGTATCAGTTTGATACTGAACTGCAGACCCTGAATAACGACCACCTGCCCGCAGGCATTGACAACGCCGCCGACCGCTACAGCGCTATTTTCGACAAGCACGGCGAGACCATTTTTCACTACAGTTTCCCCCTGGAAGACGAACGGATGGTGTTTGCAACTGTCTGGGATCCGCAGAAATACCCGGAACTGGACGCGTGGATGACCGGTTTTGAGCCGGCCCTGGAACAACTGATCGAGATTGCCCGGATGGAGCATTGCCGTTTTGCGATTCCCCACGACCTGCCGTCGCTTGATCCGCAACTGCAGCGGGTCAACCAGATCAAGCGGTGGGTGCGGATGCTGATCTGCTCGGCGAATCGCGATCTCTATCTGGGGCAAACCGACGCGGCATTGGACAAACTGCTTACCGGGTTGGGGCTGGCCCGGCACCTGTACCAGCAGCAGACGCTGTTCGATCACGCCGGCGCGATCCATATTGAACAGTTCGCCTCGATCGCCCTGAGACGCTATATCATTGACCGCTGCGACAATCCCGAGGCAATGACGCAGATCCGGCAGGCATACGCCCGCATCGACCCAAGCTGGCCGGGGGTGTGGCCCAGGATTACCGCGCGGAGCAAACTGATGACCAAAAACCTCGCGGGCCTGCTTTATGAAGTCAACCACACCGGGCGCATCCGCATGTCCCGCAATGCGATGCCGGCGCTGGCAAAAGGACTGAACTACCGCATTCCCCGCTGGCTGAGGAAACAGAATATGTCCAAAGCCGCCACCGTCGGCCTATGGCTGTTTATGCCGTCCTCTCCCGACGGGCTCAGTACGATGATCGACGAACGCTTTGATCACTATTCCCGGCAGGTGCAAAGAGGTGAACAGTTTCCGAAAGTCACCGCGCGGTTTGCCTTCCTGCTGAGAGGAATGAATTACAAAAGCATTGTTGACTGGCTGGCCATGCAGCAGGTGCAGTTCTACTGGGCGTTAGATGAGGACTTCCGGCAGCATCAGGGATTCGTCAGACAGGCGGAAATTTTCTGCGGCCTGAAACGGTACCATCTTGCACATGGCTGCTGGCCGGAGCAATTGGAGATGTTGGAGCTTGGATCCGCCGATAACCCGCTGGCAGACCCGGTGCATGGCAAACCGTATGTCTATGAGCAGCTCGGCGATGGGTTTCGGATGTACGGCTTAGGGGCCAACGACAAAGATGACGGGGGCCTGAATAGTCCGAAAGAGGGAAAAGACGATGTCCCCTTGTGGCCGAGAAATGATGTCCGAGAGGATGCCGATGTTGAGCCAATTGCTCAGCCGGGTTCTATGAGTTAGTCCACATTCAGGGAACTCATCTGGCCGGGCAGATGTGCACGGAATCGGGCCGGGTTGAAATGCATTTGCAGAAGAACCGTGAGGGTTTGGAAATCAACATAGTGCCGCAGTGCGGCCTTGTCACACAGCAGCCACTTTTCCATCCGCCTCAGATAGCGCTCTTCCAGCACGCCGTCCTGGACCTGTAAGAGCATAACCCCCAACCGCTCATATTTCTTTGCTTCCGAATCCGGCGGCAGGTCATCCAATACAGCGTCCGTACCGCTGTCGGCACAAAGGCCCAGCAGGTTGTTGACGATTCTCTGCAGTTTTTCAATTTGACGAAGCATACTATGAGTCCTCTTTGAGTGTATTGTCAAAGCATATATCGGACATTTTTGTGTTGGAATTCAATATATTTCTTGAAGAAAGACAGGAATTAGCGGTTAATCCTGCATTTCCTGCTGGATTTCGGCGAGGAGATTGATCGCTTATCAGCTAACCCCTAAGCAATTTCTGAATCTGGCTTGTCAATACAGGCAGGTCTTTTTCAAGAATCCCCCAGACAGTCTCATGTTCAATGGCAAAGTAGCCATGGACAAGGATGTTGCGAAAATCAATGATTTGCCGGGCATCCGGAATTTGGCTCTCAAGATCGGGCTCTAAACGAAGGACTCGGTTCAGTGCTTCACCAATAATCATGAGTTTTCGCTCAACAGCAGAACGCAAAAGCTCACTTTGCAGGTAATCATCAAGCGTTTTTCCAGCCATGAAACCATTTAGAGATTCGCAGGCCTGCTGCATATCATACAGAAATTTTTTCGCTTCAGGCCGCATAAAGCTCCACTCGATGCCGATTAATAGATTCCAGTAAATAGGGGTTGTCAATCGCTTTGACTTCGAGCAGGTCGATGCCGCGGTTGAATAGCTCGCGGAGCGCCGTCAGCAATCCAAAATACGCATCAGCATGGTCAGCCGGAGGCATAGCTAAAAACTCGACAAGAAAGTCCAAATCACTCTGGTCAGTAAATCCCTCTCCCTGCGCAGCCGATCCAAACACCGCCAGCGTCTTAACTCCAAACCGTCCACACACTTCCTTCAGTTCGATCTGTTTGTCATCGATTAACTTGACCATAGTAGTCGGATTATATCATTGTATGTGATTTTTGACAAGATTCAATTATATCCTCTTCTTCGTTTTAGGCTCGCCGAAAAATATCTATAAGTTCAGCTTTTTCAGGTATATTTGTATATCCTGTTGATTGAAGCCGCACGCTTTGAGCCAGATGGTCCCAAAAAATCTTGGTTTCTTCTTCAATTGTATTGCATATTTCAAGGCTTTGGTTTTGCCCTTTTTACTAACGAAAAACCTAATACAGACAACCGAACATATAAAGCTTATTAATAAAATGGGAACAGTGATAATAACTAAAAACAGCATTGCTGGGATTTCATCAAATTTAGGAGCCGACAGATTTCCTATCCCTAAAATCAACAACACAAAAAGATTTATACTGCAAACAAGCGAAAATATAAAACTAATCATGAAGGAGGAAATCGCTTTGTTGATTCTTTGCTCCCGCAATATCTTTTCAAGTCCATATTTCTCAATCCGTCGCTTATGTCTATGACATAGAAGTCTATAGATGGCTTTTTCATAAAAAAGTATAAACACACAAACAGCAAGCGGCAGTATCACAAAGGCAACAAAAAATATGAGTGTCAAATGTTTCGCGAATTCATATTCATACTCGAAGATATGATTTTTTTTAAGATAGACAAAAAAGCCAACATTGAAGAGCAGGCCCGCTAACGACAGAGTAAGAAATACTCGACAGTTAAACCAATCCTTATTCTCTTTTTCCTTCATTATAACCCTTGTATATATATGAACAACTACCCTTCCATTTCCTGCTGGATTTCGGCGAGGAGGTTAATGGCTTCGATGGGGGTTAGGGTGTTGACATCGAGGCCGTTGAGTTTGTCCAAGACCGATTTGTGTTTTTGGACGAAGAGCATTTGGTCATCGTCGGTTGTTTTGTTTTTTGACAGATGTTCGCCCGCTGCTTCTTTGGCGAAGGTATTTTCGAGATCGTTTAAGATTTCGTTGCTGCGAGTCAGGATGGATTTGGGCACACCGGCCAGTTTGGCGACGTGAACACCGTAGCTTTTGTCGGTGCCGCCGGGGATGATCTTGTGCAGAAAGACCACATCGCCCGACCATTCGCGTACGGCGACATTGAGATTTTTGACATTGACCAGCAGTTGTCCCAGTTCGGTCAGTTCGTGATAGTGCGTGGCGAACAGGGTGCGGCATTTGATGGCGTTGGCCAGATGCTCGGTAATGGCCCACGCCAGCGACAGGCCGTCATAGGTGCTGGTGCCGCGGCCGACCTCGTCGAGGATCACCAGCGATTTGTCTGTAGCATTGTTGAGAATATTGGCGGTTTCGGTCATTTCGACCATGAAGGTACTTTGCCCGCGGATCAGTTCATCGGAGGCCCCCACGCGGGTGAAGATGCGGTCGGTCACGCCGATCTGTGCGGTCTTGGCCGGGATGAATGACCCGGTCTGGGCCAGCAGTACCAATAGGGCAACCTGGCGGATGTAGGTGCTCTTGCCCGCCATGTTCGGCCCGGTGATGATGGCTAAGTCCTTGCCGTCGTCGGAGAGGTTGACATCATTGGGCACAAACTCTGCCCCCAGCGTTTGCGCGAGCACGGGGTGCTTTCCCTCGACGATGTTCAGCTCTTTGCCGTCCGTAACTTTTGGACGGATGTAGTGGTTCTGCCGGGCCAAATGGGCCAGCGAGGTCAGGCAATCCAGCGTTGCCAGCGTCTGCGCGAGTGCCTGCAGGCGGCGGATGTATTTTGTGGTTTCGTCGCGGATCTGCTCGAAGAGGTTCAGTTCCAGTTCCAGTGCTTTGTCACGGGCACCGAGGACCTGTTCCTCGTATTTTTTCAGCTCGTCGGTAATGTACCGCTCGGCGTTTTTAATCGTTTGCTTGCGGACATATTCGGGGGGGATGTTCGCCGCAGCCGCGGCGGCGTGGGACAGTTCGATATAGTAGCCGAAGACCTTATTGAAACCGATCTTGAGTTTTTCGATGCCGGTGCGCTGGATCTCGCGCTGCTGGTACTCGGCCAGCCAGGTCTTGCCGTCTTTGGCAATCGACCGCAGTTTGTCGAGTTCTTCGTTGTAGCCGGCACGGATCACCCCGCCATCGCGCAGGTGGGACGGCGGTTCCGGCTCGATCGCACGGTCCAGCAGATCGGCCAGTTCGTCCATGCTGTCACATCGGCCGTGCAGATCCTTCAATAACGCCGCACCGCAATTTTCCAGTGAGGTACGCACCTGCGGAATCGTCGCTAATGTTACGCCCAATGCCACCAGATCCTTTGGCGTCGTGCGGTAGGTGCTGATACGGGCGACAATGCGTTCAAGATCGGCGATGTGTTTGAACTGTTTGCGGATGTCGGCGGACAGGGCATCGTCGTTGACGATTTCTTCGACCGCGTCCTGCCGGGCCTCGATGGCGGCGACTTCCCGCAGCGGCATACACACCCACGCCCGCAGCAGCCGCGATCCCATGCCGGTCGCCGTCCGGTCGATGGTATCCAGCAGCGTGCCCCTGGCGGACTCGCCGCGGATGGTCCGCAGTACCTCCAGCGACCGCAGCGAGGTCGGGTCGATTTGCAGATAGTGTGTCGGCTGGCGCAGGCGGATCGAGGTAATGTGACCCAGTGCGGTTTTTTGCGTTTCGTCCAGGTATTCCAGTATCGCTCCGGCGGCGCGGATGCCCTCAAAGTCCTCGGCAATGCCGAAACCCTCCAGTGTATTCGTCTGGAAATGCTTAAGCAGTTTCTCCTTGGCGGTGTGGGGGTCGAAGAACCAGCCCGGACGTTCGGTAATGACCGCACCGGTCAGCTGGGCGATTTGCTTGCTGAGTTTTTTCTGCTCGGCCTCGAAGAGCTGCCCGCGGCATTCGGCCAGCAGGACTTCGCGCGGGCTCAATCGCAGAACCTCGTCGACGATCTTGGACTCGGCGACCTGCTGGGTGTAGAAATGACCCGTGGAGATATCCACCCACGACAGCGCTGCGTCTTTGCGGCCCAGACTGATCGCACAGAGGTAATTGTCCTCCCTGGCATCCAGCAGCATATCATCGGTCAGTGTGCCGGGCGTTACGACGCGGACGACATCCCGTTTGACGATGCCCTTGGCCTTTTTGGGGTCCTCGACCTGTTCGCAGACGGCGACCTTGTACCCGGCCTGAAGCATCTTTTTCAGGTAGCCATCCACCGCATGGTACGGCAGGCCCGCCAGCGGGATCGGATTGCCCGCACTCTTGCCCCGGCTGGTCAGCACCAGCCCCAGCACGCGCGAGACGATTTGCGCATCCTCGTGGAATGTCTCGTAAAAATCGCCCATGCGAAAAAACAGTACCGCATCCGGATACTTTTGCTTAAAATGGTGGAACTGCTTCATCGCCGGCGTCAGTTTTTCTGCCTGCTTCGCCATAGGCCGCGATTATACAGGAATTGAGGGATTTCTCAACGGTGATTTATTTTTCACAGAGAACGCAAAGATTCCTGATTATCCGGCTTTGTTGCACTGAAAGACGAGAAAATAAGGAATGTTTCTTGTTTCCGCAATGCCCGGGAAATGTTTTGCGGAATTTTCATCTGCAAATGGCTCAACGAGTTTATTGACAATAAATCCGGAATTGACAAGTGCGTTAAAGTATTCGCTGAGTGTACGATAAAAATCCGGCACACGGAACTTGGTGGCCTTGTTCCTGATCTCTGCGTCGATGCCACTGAAATACCATTCAGAAATTTCATCTTCTTTTTCCGGCTTCATCAAACTGAAATAGTTTGAGATTCTCATGTACTGCTTTGGATTAGTCTCATCCCCCAGCCACTTCCAGGAACGAGTCATGGAACAAGGATGTACGATAGAAAATTGGAAATAGCCGTTCGGCTTTATGACGCGTGAGATTTCACGGATACAGCCGGTATAATTCGGCATATCCATCAGCGCCATGGTGCTTAGGACCATATCAAAGGAAGCATCGCCGAACATGGAGAGATCGGTTCCACTGGTAACGATGTAGTTGGTCCCTCTGTTGTGCTGCTGTTCGTGTTCTCTGGCAGCTTCGATCATGTTGGAACTGATGTCCACACCGGTAACAATCGCTCCCAAATCCGCAAACAGCCGTGTGTTATAACCTTCGCCGCAACCAACATCGAGAACTGTTTTTTCGGTTAAATCCGGCAGCATTTTGAAAAAAGCGGGATTGTTGACATGCTCCCTGTAGATATCATGGCCTGCACGGACTCCTTCCGTCCATGATGTAGTGTTTTCGTCCCAATAGCGAGCGACTGTTTGTTCGTCCATAGTTGGTTTCTCCAAAGACATCTCTTTCATTTTTACGGTTACTTATTCAGTAAGACGCGGTAATCCGAAGAAATTCTCACTGGTTTTTGTGATTTTTTGGGCGAATTGTTCGAGTGGTATATTGTGGACATCCGCCAGGCATTGGGCAATGTGGATTAGCAGGGCCGGTTCGTTGGGGCGGGTGTTGCGGACCGGGTGCGGGGAGATATAGGGGCAGTCGGTTTCGATCATGAGGCGATCCAACGGGATCATTTTGGCGACCTCCCTTAATGCTTCGCTGCGTCTGAAGGTGACCGTGCCGGTAAAGGAGATGGTGTAGCCGCGGTCGAGGACGATCCGCGTCTGTCCGGCATCGCCGCCGTAGCAGTGGATAACTACGCTTTTTAGCTTGCCGGCGTATTCGTCCAGAATGTTCATCGTATCGTCAAAGGCGTCGCGGGTATGAACGATGACCGGTTTTTGCAGTTCAGCAGCGATATCCAGGTGCCGCCGGAAGATGTGCTGCTGATTTTCGGCAACTGAGTTCATATAATGATAGTCCAACCCGCACTCACCGACGGCGACAATCTTTGCCTGCTGAAGCTGTTCTTTCAGCAGTTCCATGTCCGCATCGGTGATGTCGTTGGCATAATGCGGATGGTAACCCAGAGCACCCCATAGATCGTCATGGCGACTCACGAGCGAAAGAACCCTCTTGTTCTGGTCTTTGTCCGTGCCGACGGTGATCCATCGCGTCACGCCCGCTTCGATGCTGCGAGCCAGAACGGCGTCGATCTGGTTTTCCAGCTCCTCAAACGTCAAATGTGCATGGGTATCAATTAAATTCATATCAAATATCAAAATGTAAAAAGTAAAATTACGGTTCTCATCCAAAAAAGTTGGTTGACCATAACAACATTTTAACATACGTCCTGTCACTTAAAACCTTAGCTTGATATTGGAGTCCCCTCTTTTCCATTAACTTTATCGAACCATTGTGACAAATGGG
>JBDLJN010000081.1:0-12716 GCA_039714335.1 Planctomycetota bacterium | reverse complement strand
TCGGTCACAAGCGAGGTGTCACATGCAAGCTTCTCGCGAACCTCCACGGGTGCCGTTTTATGATTAATACCAACGAGTATGATCTGCATCACAATGCCTGACTTGAAGAAGATGACTCGGCGGGCTGATTGATCAAACCATGGCCCGATTTACAGAATAACTCGCTGCCGATAAATGCAAACAGAATCAGAAAGCAAACGAGCAGTGTCGCCTGGGCCACCACCTTGCCGCTGAATGCGAACACCCGTCTCAACACGAGAATACACAGCAGCAGGCCCCATGTCACAGCGATCAGGACGATCTTGGAGTCGGCCAGCCAGTCTGCCGGGGTCATCCCCAGTTCTCGTGAACTGACGGCAGCCAGTCCGATACCGCTGACAAATCCGAATGTCATCGCGGCAAAGCCCAACCGAAGCCCCAGCAGGTTCAATGCCTGCAGCTTTTCAAGTGTCGGCATTTTGCCGAACAATGTCAAAAACTGTTTGCTTTTGAGCTGCTTGCGACTCCACAAAAAAAGGATGCTCATGGCTCCGGCGAAAATGATCATCGCACCGGACAGCGACATCGATAAAGCATGGGCGATCACCCAGGGCGTTTCGGCCGCTGCCTGAGGCGCCGCGGCCGGCCTGGCAACAAAGGCCGACAGCAGGATCAAGGCCGAAAGCACCCACGCCATCACGGACAAAAACCAAACCTGGTGTATGAAAGCAGAGAGAAAAAGGAACGCGATCCCGATGAAAACCATCAAGACCAGCATGGACTCAAAGACACTCGTCATGGGGAACGCCTGAATTTCAACGGCCCGAAAAATCAGTAAGACCGCGCCCAGCGTCATCTGAAGCGATGCAAATGCCGCCAGCAAACGCCCGAACCGCGCATCCCCTTTGGTGATCTGAATACACCCGAGGCCTGAGGAAACCAACGAGGCCGCCACGATCACTAAAAATAAGTATTTTTCTAATGACACTAACTGGAGCATCTCAACTCCCAAAAAGATTATTTCTCAATCATATAGGTTGGGGGTACTTTTTTCAACTCCCTGATCGTTTTTAATGCACGAAACTCCGTAATCCCGCTTTGTTGGCTCATCGTCCGAATCGTTGTCTCAAGTTCATCAGCGCCGGATGCGTGAACCATTGTGTATAGATTATAAGGCCACTGTTTTTTTGAAGGCCGCCGGTATGCGTGCGAAACCTTCCCGAACGAAGCAAACTGCCGGCCAATCTGGTCGATCCGGTCTTTGGGCACATTCCACACAACCATTGCCCCGGTTCCATGGCCCATTTGAAAATGGTTGACGATGGCACCCAGGCGGCGGATTTTGCCCTGGGCTTTCCACTGGCACAAGATGTCAAGCAACTGCTCGACGGAAATTCCAATTTTGTCAGCCACATCCCGGTACGGCGACAACGACATCGGCATTCCGTGCTGGATGACGCGCAAAACTTTTTTTTCAAGATCGCTCAAGGTCATTTGCTCCGTGAAGAAACGATTTCACTGCCCGAATTATACCAAAGAACACCGGTTATAATCAAGGACTCCTTTTAATTCCCGGCTCGAATGAGATGTAAATCTTCCTTGATACCATCGCGACAATGTCTATAATCACGGTTGATACTATACTCATCCAGAGAAAAAGCATGAAAAAAATACGAATCGCGTCACGGGCCAGCAAACTGGCTTTGGCACAGGCCAGCCAGGTCATGGAGCTTTTGTCTTCGGCGGCGCCGGATACACCTGTTTCAATTGTAGAAATATCAACAAAAGGCGATCGGGACACATCGGATTTTCTGTATCAAACCAACGCGGTGGGTGTTTTTACTTCGGAGGTGGAACGGGCACTTCTGGATGACAAGGCCGACATCGCCGTGCACAGCTTAAAAGATCTGCCAACCACGATCACAAGTGGACTGACGATTTCGGCGATTCCGCAGCGGGAGCAGGTCAATGATGTCATCGTTTCCGCCAAAGAGATTGCTTCCATGCAGGACTTGCCGAAGGGAGCGGTTGTCGGGACGTCGAGCGTGCGGCGGATTTCGCAGCTTAAACTGATGCGGCCGGACCTGGACTGTCAGCCGCTGCGGGGCAATGTTGAAACGCGCCTCAGGAAAGTGCAGGAAGGCCGAGTGGATGCGATTGTGATCGCGCTGGCGGGCCTGAACCGGCTTGGGCTATCCGGTGCCGCTTCACTGGTTCTGCCGCCGGAGGATTTTGTTCCGGCTCCGGGCCAGGGTGCGCTGGCTATTCAAACGCGAGAAGACAATGCGGAACTGTGCGAACTTGTCTGCGGGCTGAACGATCCGGATACTCGAGCCTGTGTCGAAACGGAACGGCGCATTCTTGCCGGTTTGCACGGCGGGTGCAGCATTCCTTTGGGGGTGCATTCATGCATTGAACAGAATACGATTCATATTCGAACGATCCTGTGTAACCTCGCCGGAACGAAACATATTCGAAAAGCGGCTTCCTGCCCTGTCAGCCGAGCTATGGAAATTGCCGATATGACCGCTCAACAGATCCTCCAGGAAGGCGGCAACGATATCCTGAAAGAAATTCGCTGAAAAAAGTGCGGTTTTCTATAAGGCAGAAAAGAAGGCGAGGTTAAAAAACCTCGCCTTTTTAATCATCTACTCATCGATCATTTGTGATCGTTAGACCCAACCACTATTCAACAGGGACGATCGTGATAATATCCGATCCCTGAATCTTCAAGCCGCCATAAGTCTCACCGGTCAGGTCAGCTGCACCATCCTGGAATTGTCCCGGATCAAGATTCTCGGTTTCAACCTTGACTTCGAGATCCATCAGGCCGTCACCATTGAGGTCTTTAACGCTGCTGAGCAGTTTGCTGCCTTTGCCGCGCATCGCAACATCAGCGCCTGCCAGTTCAACCGTCCAGGGGTCAACCTGTGTGGCATCAAAATCAGCCGTTGAAAGAATGCCGACCGGTATAACACCCATCGAACCAAGATTTACGGTGTTATCTGCACTGTCGGGCTTGATATCGACAACAACATCAATTACAGAAGGACCGTCAAGCCATACGAGATTAACAGACATCTGCCCGTGGATGTACACATAGATCTCAAAGTACTCCAATTGATCTCCATTAGCAAAATATCCACTTAATGTCTCGGCGTCCAGATCAATACTGGTAGTACCGGAAGGAACATTTACATCATTTATCTTGAATTCTGTTCCGTGGAATGTTATGCTGCCATTGTAAACGGGATTAGTATCATCTGCACCAACCCACAAGAACGCATCCGGCCCAAAAAAACAATTTTCAAAATGAACATCGCAACCGTCTTTGGTTAGGATCGTTCCGTCCGCAGGTAACTCTGAACCCACTTGAAAAGTTACACTTGCATCGTAAATTGTGTTCCAGCTACCCAACACATAGTCGACAAAATAGATATTGGGATCTGCAACAAAATCCACCGCCATTACCGCTGGCGTCATCAACGCCATTACCACCACACACACCACACTCATTTGCCATCCTCTCATTGTTCTCATTTGTACTACCTCCGATAAAATAGGTTAATAGAAAATTAGAAACACAATTTTCCTATTTTATCGGAAAACAGCCGGATTTCTCGTGAATTTTTGTGTTTTTTCACAAAATCTGGTAAAATCGTTACTATAAACCCAAAAACACCGATTATCTTGAAATATTTTTAAAAGCTGCTAAAAAAATAGGGTATACTTCTGATATAAAAAGTCTGTTTGACAAAAAAGCACAGGCCCCTTAAAGTAGTTTATCTCGTGATCAAACCGGAAAAAAATGATGTTTTTATGGGATGTATTGCTGTCAAGATTACTGTAGAACGATTTTCTTTTCTTAAAAGCCCCTATGGATATAAACACCCACTCCACCGATGAACGCTATATGCGAATGGCGATCGATCAGGCGTATATTGCCGAGGAGAATGGCGATGTGCCGATCGGCTGTGTCATCGTGCATGAAAACCGGGCCATTGCCAAAGCATACAACCAGCGGGAGCAACTGCACGACCCGACCGCCCATGCGGAAATCATCGCCCTGACACAAGCCGCTGAGGCCATTGGCAACTGGCGTCTGCACGGATGCACGATCTACGTGACCCTGGAACCGTGTCCGATGTGCGCGGGAGCACTGGTGCTGGGACGGTTGGACCGATTGGTGTACGGCACAGACGACCCCAAAACCGGCGCCGTGAAATCACTCTACAATATCGTACAGGATGACCGGCTCAATCACCGTCTGGAGGTCACCGACGGCGTCCTTTCGGATGAATGCAGAAAACAGCTTCAGGCCTTTTTCCAACGGCGCAGAACAGAAAATTCCTTACACTGATACGGCCTTATGAAATTTTCAAAATTTGCAGATAAGTTTGTCACGCAATCCGGCATCGGCATGTTAATGGACGACCTGGGCAGTGCGCTGCGGCCCGGACAGGATGTTTACATGCTCGGCGGCGGCAACCCCGCGCCGATCCCCGCTGTGCGGCAATTCTTCCGCGAAAGTATGCAGCGTCTCCTGGAGCATACAGACGCCTTTGACCGGGCCGTCGGCAACTATGACCCGCCGCAGGGCAATCCCGATTTTATCCAGGCACTTGCGGCACTGCTGAAAAGTCAGTTTGGCTGGAACATCTCGGATAAAAACATCGCCCTGACGCATGGCAGTCAGCAGGCCTTTTTTATTTTGTTCAATATGTTTGCCGGCCCCTATCCCGATGGGAGCCAAAAGAAGATACTCTTTCCGCTTGCCCCCGAATACATCGGCTATTGCGATGTCGGGCTGAGTCCGGACCTGTTTGAGTCCGCCCTGCCATCCATCGAAATGCAGGATGAACTGTTCTTCAAATACCATATCAATTTTGACGCCCTCAACATCACCGATGACATCGGTGCGATTTGTGTCTCACGGCCCACCAACCCCACCGGTAACGTCCTGACAGACGCCGAAGTTACTCAACTGGCACAGATCGCCAAAGACAAAGAAATCCCGCTGATCATTGACAATGCTTACGGCAAGCCGTTTCCGGATATCATTTATACCGATGTCAGTCCCTATTGGGACGACAACACGATCATCTGCATGAGTTTGTCCAAACTGGGACTGCCGGGCACCCGTACCGGCATCGTGATCGGCCCGCGGGAACTCATCGACTGTATTGCGAAAATGAACGCCGTGCTGACGCTGTCTCCCGGCGGTGTGGGGACAGCCATCGCCACCGAGATCATTCAAAACGGACAGGTGCTTCAGATCAGCGAACAGATCATCAGGCCCTTCTATCAGCAGAAACTGGATTTTGCGATTGAATGTGCGAGGAGGCATTTTACCGGTTTCGACTGCGCTATCCATCAACCGGAAGGGTCCTTCTTTTTGTGGGTCTGGTTTAAGGATTTGCCTGTGTCAAGCCATCAGCTTTATCAACGGCTGAAAAAACGCGGGGTTATTGTCGTGCCGGGTCATTATTTCTTCTTTGGCCTGAACCAGGCCCATCCGCATCAAAACCAATGCCTGAGGATCAATCACGCGCAGGAAGCAGACGTGGTCGATCAAGCGTTTCAGATCATTGCCGAGGAAGTCCGCCGTATGTCTGTCTGATTTGGACGAAGCCGGTTACCGGGTAAGAGCCTGGTCTGCATCAAAAACATGAACCCTGCCTTTTCCTGCCTGTTTAGCGGCGTAGAGAGCACGGTCGGTGGTTTTGGCGACATCGCCAGCGCTCTTTTCACCATTGTATTGGCCCACCCCAACACTGATCGATAAAAGGATCCGGTGCTGTTCCCAAAGCATCGGGGTTCCGGTCGTCATATTGACCATACGCTCTGCCACGACAACCGCATCGTTAAGTGACGTATTGGGCAGAATAATCGCAAACTCGTCCCCGCCGTAACGGGCGGCAATATCGATTTGGCGAATACAAGCGCCGATGCGCCGTGCAATCTGCTTGATCGCCATATCCCCCGCCCGGTGGCCGTAATTGTCATTAATGGGCTTAAGGTTGTCGATATCGACCATGATGACCGATAACTTGCCGCCATATCGCTGGGTACGGCGAAGTTCGATCTCAAGTGTCTCGTAGAACATGCGGTGATTCAGCATGCCTGTCAGACCGTCCGTTTTGGCCTGGCGCTGTGTTTTCTCAAATAAACTGACATTCCCGATCGAAGCACCGATTAATTGGCGGAACAGTTCGACCACCGCAATTTCATCTTTCGTAAATGTCTCCCCGTCACTCTTATCACTCAGGTTCAGGACGCCAACCACCCTGCCATGACAAATCAGCGGAGCAATAATGCATGCCTTTGTCTGGTAGTTCTCTGAAAAAAAGCGTTGGGTATTGTGAATGTTCGGCGCCTTGTGCGATTCGACATCATCCACGACCAGCAGTTCCTTGCTGCGAACCGCCGCAACCATTGGTGAAGGAGGGTTTTGATTCAGAGAAACAATATTATTGATCAGGAACGGATGGTTATTCTTTTCAAGATGCAGAATGTCACTGTTTTCATCAAGGATGTATAACGATGCAAGTTTGGCGCCAACGAGTTTTGAAATTTCATGAATGCAAATGTCTGAGATCTGTTTGACATTCAGACAGTTGATCTTTTTGGCAAGCGGGGTAATAATATCTAATTGGCAGCCCTGGACACAACGCCCGTTTCTTTTTTCCTGATTTAATTCTGTATTATTATTTTCGCTCATGGCTCGCTGTTGCTTTGAGTTATTCACTTCCCATTTAGGACTTTACCCCGGCGATTTCATGCCGCCAATTAACGGATGTTTGTATATCGGAAAAAACAGGGCAGGCTTTAACCAGCTTTTGCGATTTTGCACAAAAATCCTGACGCGCAGACGGTCGATTTGATGAACACAAAATCCCCTCTCTAAAAACGGCTTATTGTGTCAAAATTCGACATATTATAAGGCCTGCCATTTTTTTTTGAAACAGAATGCTCCGCCGGGCGTCTTGACAGTTGACGCGGCTTTCTATATGAAGTATGGTCTGAGGTGATTGAGGAAAAATCAACCGATTTAAGGAGTTTTTTATGCCGGGTATCATCGTCATCGCTGTTTTGATCGGCCTGCTATTGGTGCCGGTGCTGATGTACAATACGCTTGTCGGCAAGCGCAACCAGATCCACAACATCTTCGGGACGATGGACGCGATGCTGAAAAAACGCTGGGACCTGGTCCCCAACCTTGTTTCGACCGTCACCGGTTATGCCGATCATGAGCGAGGGCTCTTTGAGGCCGTCACCGAGGCCCGCGCACAGGCCCAGCGGGGTCAGCTCAACGAGGACCAGCGGGTGGGGCTGGAAAATTCCTTTATGCAATTGCTGGGCGTGGTGCAGGCGACCGTGGAGAACTATCCGGACCTGAAGGCCTCGGACAACTTTATGCACCTGCAGCGGACGCTGAACGAACTGGAAGAGCAGATCTCCGCTGCACGCCGGGCCTACAACGCCTCGGTCACCGATTATAACAACTCCGTCCAGATGTTCCCCACCAACATCATCGCCGGGATGTTCAACTTCAAAGAAAAAACCCTGTTCCAGATCGACGCCGGTGAACGGGAAAATCCTCAAATCGGCAACATCCTGTAAGAGTTTCGGACGCTGATCCATGAAAAGCTACGACGAATTCAAAGCGTTTTACAGCGAGGAACTGCTCCAGGAGATCGAACAGCTAGAAAGCACACGAGGTGCTTACTTGTTAAAATCGATCTTTGCAATCATTTGTACGCTTGCCATTTTCTTTGTGGTCTGGATATTACTTCCTCCACTCATTCGCAACAAGTCGTTCACCTGGTATGCGCCGCTGCTGTGCTTTATTTTCATCAATGGATTGATCTTGAAGTGGATTTGGCGGGGTTTTCGCTCGCGATTTAAAGAACGGATTATCCAGAAACTGCTGCATTTCATTGATCCATCACTCCAGTACCATCCGGACAGGTATATCAGTGAATACGATTTTGATCGCTCAGATCTTTTTCTGCAGTCGTACAATAGATACAAGGGGGATGACTTGATCCGCGGGAAAGTCGGAAAAACGGACATTAAGTGCTCTGAAATATGTGTCCAAGACAGTGATGGCGACTCGACCCAAACCATCTTTAAAGGGCTTTTTACTGTCGCTGATTTCAACAAAGACTTCCATGGCCAAACACTTGTATTGCCGGATAAAGCTGAAAAGTTTCTGGGAAGACTTGGAAAAAAACTTCAGACAGCCAATCCCCTGCGTCATCAACTTATACAGCTTGAAAGCCCGGAATTTGAAAATAAATTTGTCGTATACGGAAGCGACCAGATTGAAGCACGGTACATCCTGACACCCAGTCTCATGCAAAGGATTCTGGAGTTCAAAAAAAGAAACAAGTCGAAGTTATATTTATCATTTTCCCGGAATAAACTTTATATCGCCATTGCGCTTACTCGAAACCTGTTTGAACCCGGTACTCGGAAACGGATTGACTACCTCTCCGTGTGCCAGTATTTTCAGGACTTGCAAATGGCCATCGGTGTCGTTGAAGATCTGAATCTGAACACGCGCATCTGGACGAAGGAGTAAGTGATGAAAAGCTACGAGGACTTCAAGGAGTTCTACAGTGAGGAGCTTTTTGCCGAACTGCTGGAAATGGACGGCATTCGGAAAGCCATGCTGATAAAATGTACTTTCGCAACGGTACTTCTGCTCGGTCTGACGGGTCTGACCTCTTTATTGTTATCGACGGAACAGTCTGAAACAGTCTTATGGGTTTTAGTCGCCTGGATCCTATGCATTGGCCTTTGGTGCATAGCAATCTGGTATTTCACCCGATATTATCGTGGCAATTTTAAGCATCTGGTTATTGATAAGTTGGTCGAGTTCATTGATCCCAATTTATCATATGCACCGGAGGGTTCAATTCCCGAATACATTTTCCGCCGCGCTGAAATTTTTGAAAGATATGTAAACACTTTTGAAGGCGAAGATCTAATTTGCGGAACTATCGGGAAGACCCATATCCGATTTTCAGAGATAAATGCACAGTATCAAGAAGAAAATGAAGATACATTATGGACTTCAATCATGTCATCTGACAGTTTAATAGAAACCCTAATGAACAAGTACAAGCACACAATTTTCAAAGGACTTTTTTTTGAAGCAGATTTTCATAAATCGTTTCACGGGCAAGTTCTTGTCATGCCGGATAAAGCTGAAAAGTACTTTGGGCGATTTGGCAGTATGTTGCAATCTTATAATTTCATTCGCGGCGAGCTTATGAAAATGGATAATGCTGAATTTGAAAAAGATTTTGTCGTTTACGGCAGTGACCAAATTCAGGCACGCTATGTTTTATCTCCCCGAATTCTGGGAAAAATAGTGGAACTCAAGAAAAAAGCGGGGTCTGCGTTGTTTTTGTCCTTTAAGAATTCCATGCTCTACATTGCGATTCCATGTAAGGAAAATAAATTTGAACCACCTTATTTCAAAAGTTTGATCGATTACATGGCCACTTTTCGGTATTTTCAGGATTTGGCTCTGTTTATCGGAATCGTCGATGAATTTAATCTGAACACCCGCATCTGGACGAAGGAGTAATTTATGAAAACACTTGAGGAACTGAAGGGATTTTATACGAACGAGCTTACCGCTGACTTGCAGCAGATGGAGACCAAGCGTAAGCAGGTCATGCAGAACACGATGGTCACTGTCGGCGTGATTGGCGTGTTGGGCCTGATCGTTACCGGAGTCATCGTCGCGCAAGGCGCCCCGCCGTTTGCTTTTCTGTTTGTCCTGATTGGAGGCGCCATTATTGGCGGCATTGCCTTCACGTTCATCGGCAAGGGCTACAAGCGTGAATTCAAACAGCGGATCATTCCGAAGATCGTGCATTTTGCCGAACCGAATCTGAGCTACCACCCGACCGAAAAGATCGACGAGTACACCTTCAAGGGCTCGAAGCTGTTTACGAAGGGTATTGACCGTTATCGCGGCGAGGACCTCGTCCGCGGCCGGGTGGATAAGACGGACATCGTTTTTTCGGAAGTGCATGCCGAGTACAAAACCAGCTCCGGTACCGGCAAAAACCGCCGCACCCAATGGCATACGATCTTTAAGGGATTATTTTTTATCGCTGATTTCAACAAGCACTTTCATGGCCAGACACTGGTATTGCCTGATACGGCGGAAAGTCTGTTCGGCAGTTTCGGCAAGATGCTGCAATCCTGGAACATCGGAAGGCCAGACCTGATCCAACTGGAGGATCCGGAATTTGAGCGGGAGTTTGTCGTGTACGGCAACGACCAGGTCGAAGCCCGATATATTCTGTCAACCAGCTTGATGCAGCGTATTCTGGACTTCAAAAACAAAACCGGCACCAAGATCTACCTGTCCTTTACCGGGTCAAAAGTTTATGTCGCCGTACCGATGACCCGAAACATGTTCGAGCCGAAATACTTCTCCAGCGTCAACGATTTCACCCCCATTCTGGACTATTACCGCGACCTGGTCTTCGCCGTCGGCATCGTTGATGATCTGAACCTCAACACCCGCATCTGGACAAAAGAGTAGCCTTGCGTGTATGCGCTCATATGGCCGGATTCGTTAACAAGATCCCTGCACCCGGACATTGCATTTTCTCTATGGGGCGGCCTTGTCGGGCAGTGAGGACTGTTGCGGTATTTCGACAGCCCCGAGATCGGGCAGGCCGGTGATGGGATTCCCGAAAAAGTCGCCCCTGACCCTAAGCCCAATCTTGATCCCTTTTGGGTCGCCGGCAAGACGATGAATGGGGATGCCCTTATTCCTGACAAATGCTTCGTTGCGAGGGATATAGTCTGCCGGATTTGAGCTGCCGGGATTGGCAAACCGGCAGTCGCCAATGATCATATTCTGCTCTCGAACGGGCAGCGTCGCCGGCAGGACAGACCTGTTCAGATAGACGTTGTTTTTGACCATAGCCCCTGGGATACGGGTGACCCTTTTATCGGTACGCAGGTCTTGATCACCCAAAACATTTTCTGTGCGGCCGGCGATGTGGAAGATATTATTCGCAATAAGAAGCCCCTTCGTTGTCGGGGCGATTGAGAAACAGGAGCGGCTGTTTTCGCCCACATAGATCGTGTTGTTATAGATATACGAGCTGAAAGGCCCTTCCTTCTTCTTCCCTTTGCCGACAAATCCGCTGGTCCAAAGCACCTTGCCTTCCTGGTGAGCCCCGTTTTTGCCCTTCACGCGGGCGCCGTCGTTGATGCTGATATTGTACCGGTAGGCGCAATTGTAATTGTTTCCGAGGATCTCGATAAAGCCGCCTTCATTGTCATAACTGAGGTTATATTGGACGATGACATCCTTGCAGTTAAAGTCGATGTGCACGCCGCAGGAGTCGGCTTTGCCGCGTGCATGCATGAAGGTGTTCTTCTCGATCAGCACCCGGTTCGATGTCCAGGGCCAGATGCCGCTGCCGCGTCCGTGCATGCGGGGGTCTATATAGGACCCCGATCCGTCAACGATGTTGCCGCGAACGATGAGGCCGTCGACCCGTCCCGGTTGAATGGCCGGGCCGCCGATGTCTTTCATACGATTGTTCAGTACCTTTACCTGCCGGATTTGACTCATCGCAATGGCCTTGAAGCCGGTGCGTTCGATCCGGCAATCCTCGACCAAGAAGTCTGACGACTTGCCGCTTCCGCGAATGGCGATCGCGGTGCCTTTGTGGGTTGTTGGATTGCGGCCTTCCGACTCGGAGCCGGCCGCCGGGTAAATATCGTGAATGAAGAGATCCTTCAGGGTAATATGTGAAGTCGAATGCCAACCGGTCGCCTGTACGTAAACACCGTAGCGGTGATGCTTGTTCGAGCGATCGAGGGGTTCGCCTCCATCGGCGGTGATCTCGATGTCCTGCAGAACCACATGATGGCAATTACGGAGATGGACGCCGGCCAGAAAGCCCTTTGCGTTAATCGCCGGAAGGGATGCGTTTCCCCCGGCTGCATCATAGGCCCTGACGATGACAGGATCTTCAGCGGTTCCCTTGGCCTGCAACAGCAGTTTGCCGGTGAAGCGGCAGCCCTTTCGAAGGAGCAGCCGGTCGCCGCTGCGATACTTGCGGCCGCTTGCCTTTTTCAGGGTTCGCCAGGCGGTCTTCCGGGACAGACCGTCATCGGCATCGTTGCCTGTTTTTCTGTCGATGTAGAATGTCGTGCTGTGTGCGGCGTTGGCAATAAACAGTATCAGCAGCCATATTGTGAAAGATCGTCGCATCGTTTTGGTTTCCTTTACCTTAAGGGCAGTTCTAATATCTATGAGCGTTTCGATCGAATTCCAGCCTGCAATGTGGACAACGTCATAGATTGCAATAATATTGCACTGCACCAAAAAAACAACGGAAAACAAAAAAAACAGACGCAGGAGCTCAAGGGCACAGAAAAAGAAATTACGAAATATATTGCCTGATATAGCTGCCGGCGGTATCATAAGAAATTGCAGGAAAATGGAGATTTTCAATTTTAATGAAATAGGATGAGCATTTGACTGAGTTGAATCCACTTTGTAAAAAAATGCCAGATCTTTCAATCGTCATCCCGGCTTTTAACGAACGCCATAAGATCCTGAAGGATATGGAAACGGCCGATCGTTTTCTGAACTCTGCGGGGATAAGCGGCGAAATCATTGTCATTGATGACGGCAGCACGGATGAAACTGCAGCGGCGGCTGAAAAAGCTGCAAACAATAT
>JBDLJN010000080.1:0-12814 GCA_039714335.1 Planctomycetota bacterium | reverse complement strand
ACGTCCGGCAAGGCGAAAAACGCAGCCAATGCTATTCATTGTCGAGTATTTTCAACGACGCCGGACGAAGCCGCAACAGGCATAAGGCGAACACTAAAATTGAATTGCTCTAGTCCTCACGCCTCAAGCTGAAGGACGGAGGACGGATCGCTGAAGGCTGTTTTACCAAACAAACCCATTTTGGGGTCAACTCCAATAAAGTGGGTAGAAAGTGTCGATGCGTCGGTTAAATCTTCGTTACGAATTGACGCAGGGGTCTTGCCCGTGAAAGACATGGGAGGTATACTTGCCCGTGCGATGTATTTTTGGGAAGTTTCAAAAATGCGGCAGTTATTTTATAGCCGTTAAGCAGGTTCCATTGAAATCTGCTTGGTTCGGGCCAGCCCTGATCAGGTACAGATCTATGAAATTGAACGCCCAAAACATAAAATTACCAAACAAACCCATTTGGTAAAATAGGTAAAAAGGCATTGCTGAAACTTGGTGTCATTGAAAGGTTGCGTTTAACTGTAAAAAACACGGAATTACCAAACGAACCCATTTTTCTAAAAACCAAGAACTAAAAACTCTCAAACTGACCATCGGTCAGTTTGAGTTTAGTAAGTTTTTTCCTGAGAACTGAGGTCTGAAAATCCATCATGATTACGCTTGCAAAAATCAAGAGATTTCGCCGGTTTTTTGCCCGGCATCGATTCCTGCTGCATGTCGAGTCCGTTTTGGCGTGGCTGATTCTTGTAGCGGGGATTTTCTATGCGATCAGCTTTTTCATTATCCCCGCGGCGGCCGAATCAAAACTTGAAAAGCTCTGCGGCGGGGCGGTTGATATTCAGTCCGGCCGGCTCAAAGGATTCGGTGCGATCCGCCTGGCGGGCGTTGTCATTGCCGAGGACAGCCAGGCCATTTTCAAAGCTCCCATCCTTCAGGCGGATCGTATCGATGTTGGCTTTGGCCTGTGGCAGCTTCTAAGGGGTCGATTCAAAGTGGATTCCGTTGTCCTGTCCGACTTTTTTGTGACGGCAGATTACAATCCTTCTTCAAAAAAATGGAATCTTGGCGGCCTGTCATTCCCCCAGTCAGACCGTCCCGGCCGCCGTCAGATCCCGCCGATCCAAATCCAGCGCGGTGCCGTTCGACTGCGCCAGCACCAGGCCGACACGGCGGATGTTCTGGCGATCATAAGCATTAACGGGCAGGTCGAGGCGCTGGCCAAACAAGATGAATACAGCTTTATGCTTGAAACAGATGGACGGTTTGGGTTTGGTCAAAGCAAATTTCAGGGCACTTTTCGAATGGGCGATGAGGCAGAGCAAAGCGAATTATCCGCAACCGGGCACATGATAATGCCCGGTACCGGAATCCTGCGCAACAAATGGAATATGAAGGATGTCCGGCTGGAGGCCGCTTTTGATGAAAAGACGATCGCTGTCCGTGAGTTGAGTTTCTCAATGGGCGACGGACACGCCGTTTTTGAGGGGGCGCTCGGCCGCACGCCCGGCCACCCGATCGAGGTGAATATAGACCTGCAGAACCTGACGCTTTCAGATCGGTTTCTTCCGGATACGGTGGGTTATGGCCGGCTGCATGAATTCTCAAATTCGGGACTGACCCGGTTCCTCGACCGTTTTCATCCTGCCGGAAGAGGCGACTTGAAGCTGGCGATCAAAGGGGATCTGGATGATTTATCAGCGGTCCGTATCGATGGTCTCATTCGTTGTCTGGATATCTCTGTGTGTGACGATCGTTTTCCTTATCCGCTTGAAAACATGCAGGGGGAAATCGAGTTTACGGGGCAGGATATCCGATTGAATAATCTTCAATCGCAGCATAAGGATGTGCAGATGCAGATTGACGGGACACTGGAGGATCTCGGCCCGAATGTCACGATCGATATCGGCATAACCAGTTCCAATATGCGTTTTGATGACGACCTTTACAAGGCTCTTTCGGAGTCAGCTCAGAAAGTCTGGTTCGAGTTTTCGCCCACCGGCCGGACAGGGGTGGATTACAGATTTAAACGATTCTCTAATGGACAAACCGAGAATGTACTGGCACTGGATTTAGATAACTCCGGGGCGGTCTATAAGCATTTTCCATATCCGATGGAGAACCTGACGGGGACGATCCTGGCGGAGTCTCACCAATTGCAGTTTAAGGATATCTATGCTCGTTATGACGACGGCCGGAGCGTTCGAGTGGACGGACAGGTCATCCACCTGGAAGGTTCCGAACCGGTGTTCCATGTTACGATTCAAGCTGAAAAAATACCGGTGGATCCGAATTTAATAAGGGCAATGCCCGCAAAACAGCAGGATCTCTTTGAGCATCTTCAGGCACAGGCGGTTGCAGATGTGACGGTTGATGTCTTTCCGAATCAAACCGACAGGCGACACCTGGACTACATCGCCAGGATCAACATGGACGCAGAGACTTTTCTGCATAAACAGTTTCCGCTTCCGATGACGGATGTCTCGTTGAAGGCGACGGTTACTCAGGATGTTGTGCGTGTGGATCATTTTGAAGCCCGGACAGCCAGCGGATCGATTCGCCTCAATGAAAGCAAACTGTGGCCGAAGGGAACGGACACCCATCGGCCGGGGATGTGCCTGGATCTGGAGTTGGAGAATTTTGATCTGAATGATGATTACTGGAAGGCCGTCGGTCCGGATGCGAACTCGCTGCTGGGCAGTCTTCGCGCTTACGGCGCCGTCGATATCAACGGCCTTTTGGAGATCAACCTGCCGCCGGCCCGATGCGCGGGCAACAATCTGACCATTGACTGCAATAATAACCTGCTTCTGTGGGACGGTGCCAAAGCCGGGATCATGGACGGCCGACTGCGGATCGAGGGTGATACGGTCAGATTTTCTGATTTTAATCTTAAAGACGTTCGGCTGGAATCACTGCCGCCGGACCGGATGAGTCCAAAGATTCGGAGGCAGTATACCGCGGTCAGGCCAAGAGGGTCCGCCGATATCGCGATCCGTGAGGGTTTCCTGGAGACCGGCCGGGAGGGGCTTGTGCAGATTGATATGGACGCCAAGGTGGATCTGGAGAATATTACATTTGAAAACGCCGGTGCGATTCGTGAATTGGACGGTGTGTGCGAGGGGCGTATTGCCGCTGATCGGAAGACGGGAACCTGGCAGACACAGGTCCGCTACGATATCCGTCGGCTCCTGTATGATAAATGGCTCATCACGCATCTTGCGGGGAATGCGGCATACGAACCCAATTCGATGCAGTTGGTTAGCGAGGATCTGCAGGCAAACTTTTATTGTGCGGATGTGCCGTGCAAGGCCGATCAGGTTACGGGGAAAGTGATCCTGAGCTTTGACCCGGAGGCGCAGACAGAGTACAAGCTGGAACTGAACTATACAGATGTGGATGTTCAAAAGGTCTTGGCCGCGTCGGGTCGGACCGGGGAGCAATCGGTTCAGGGGTTGACGGAAGGCAACCTGGTTCTTGTGGGCAACCTTGAAGATCTCTCCGATCCGCGAGGCAAGTTCACAGCGAATATACAGGATATGAAAATGGGCCGACAGTCATTGCTGGGGATGGTGTTGACGGCGGTTCAATTCAAACAGCCGGAAGAATTTGTGTTCAGTGAGATTGAGCTGGCTGCTGATGTGCGGGGGGCGGAACTGATTTTTGACCGGGTGCGGATGGTCGGCGATCCGCTGGTCTTCCATGGCAGCGGCAAAGTCAATCTAAAGACCCATCAGATCGAGATGGAACTGGCGGCCTGGGACCGGGTGATCCATGGGGAGGATACTGTTCTTGACATGCTGGTTCGAGGGATCGGGTCGGCATTGTGGAAGGTTCAGATTCATGGGGATTTAGATGCGCCCGATGTAGATGCGGTTTATCTGTCGGTGCTCAAGCAGCCGCTGGATATCTTCAAGAAAAAGCAGTGACGGTTTCGTCCGGCTTACCAGCACGCATCTAATGTGTCCGGTCTGTACGGGTTTACTGCAATGATTCAACCGTGGTTGCCGAGAACAGTGTGACAAGCGATTGCGTGTTGACGACCGTTCCCTTGATGCCGACTTTTTTCCCGATCAAACTTTCAAGCTGCCCGTTCACTTCGCCGGAAGCACCGACGACATAACACAGGATCTTGCCGCTTGGCGACTTGATCGTGTAACGTTTCTGGCCGGTCTTCTGCGTATAAACGTGGGAGACATCCAGGACGCCGCTGTAGGCAAAGCTCGTATCTTTAGGCAGGTCCTTCAGCTTTTCCTGACGGGCTTTTTCGATCTGTTCTTTGGTCTTAGCCAGTTCCTGCTCCTGTTCGTCCACTGCGCCTCCAACACTGATGCTCAGTTCGCATCGCTGGACTCTTTCCAGAAGGACCTGGGCATAGGTTGCCGCTTTTTCTTCATCGGTGCTTTCTTTAATTTCTTCCAGTTCTTTCCGGATGTCGCTGTAGTCTTGTTCGTCTTGCGGTTTCTCGACTTCCTGGTCTATTTTTTCGTCCAGCGCATAACATTTTTTAAGTGTTTCGGACGCATTGTCCAGCTCGTCATCACCGGTTTTTTCTGGGGTGTCTTTTCCGGCCTCATCTTCTGGCGAAGCCTTCCCCTCCGTATCCGATTTTTCCTTATCAAGATTTGTGAAGGTCGGAGTTCCCTTTTCATTTGACGGGGTCGCATCCGGTTTTCCTGTGGCCACAGGGGGGGCAGGAATCGCCGTCGGCTTTTTCGTCTGGACCGGGCTGGAATATTTCAAAAACTCACAATTGATCCACAGATACGCGCTGACAGGGGACTTGATCTTGTAGTAATCTCCCGTCTCCGGCTGGCTGGGCAGCAGTTCGACGATCTCGCCTGTATTCAGTTTGGTTTGCATGCTGGAAGACCGCATCGGCTCAATGTCATCGGAACCGGCCCAGACACGAACGTTATCACCGTTTAGAACGCCGACCTTAGGGGTGTCTTTTTTAACGTCCACATAATCTTTGTGGATCCACGAATAGCTGCCCTCTGGCGGGACCACCTTGGCCCAACCGAAAACTTCTTCGATCACGGTTACGTTGTCATTGGTGTTGAGCTTGCTGCAGTGGTAGTATGCCGTTCCCTTGCCGGATCGAACATACACATTATTTCCCGTGACGGTCGCGATAAAGGGATACTGAACATCAGCGGGTTTGCCTGCGATCTGCGGGGTGGCGGCATCTTCAGCAGCTGTTGCGGTAAGAGACAGAACCATTGAAAACATAATGAATGCAGATAGAATTTTTGTGGAAACCATGTTATTCACTCCTGTTTGAATTGACATTTTCTATATCCATAAATTGGTTTCGATTTTCTAATCGCTCTTCAGATTATCACTGTTGGGAGAAGATGTCAAATAATTATTGATAAACAACATAAGGGTAGCTCTGAAATAAGAGGCATTTCTCCTGCTTATTAGGGACACAATGCATCTTTAATAGATATTCCACGCACTTAGAGCCTATCCGGTATAACCCGGCAGACAGCTACTTTATCACCCCGTTGGATTTCATCCACGCCTCGCAGAGTTTGGGCCAGCCCGATACGGGATGTTTTGACGGGCACAGTCCGTAACCGTGGCCCCCTTTTTCGAAGATGTGCAGTTCCGCCTGAACGGATGCCTTTGTCAATGCCGTATAATAAGCCAGACTGCTGTTGACAAATTTTCGGTCGTCTTGTGTCTGAACGATAAAGGCCGGGGGTGTTTGTTGGGTAACGGTGATTTCTTCGGCGAGTTTGTAATCCTTTTGATACAGGTAAGCCGGGTAGATCAGTATTGTGAAATCAGGCCTTCCAAAGACGTGGTCCGCCTGATCGACGGGGTGGTGGAGTATGCTCTGAAAATCCGTACTGACACGAGCGGCGAGGTGGCCGCCCGCTGAAAACCCGAGAATCCCAATACAATTGGGATCTATCCCCCAATCATCGGCGTGGTAACGAACCACTCGTACAGCGCGTCGGGCGTCCTGAAAGGCGCCGGGGCGGTTTTGGGGCACCCTGTATTTTAAAACCGCTGCCGTGATCCCGGTTGTATTCAGCCATTGTGCAACCTCGGTTCCCTCCTTGTCAATCGCCAGAATCGAATAGCCGCCGCCGGGGCATATGATAATCCCCGGTGTTGGAGCGGCTGCATTGCGTGCCCTGAAAATAGTGATGGACGGGTTGCTGATATTCGTAATGCGTGTAACGCCGTCTCCTTGGGATGGCTTCTTTGTTTCTTTAAGGTTGGTTTTCTCGCCGGGGACCGTGTCTGGCCAGAGATTGACGGTCAGAAATCCTGTTTTTTTACTCTCTGAGGCGGATAATTGCGGGCAGACCAAGGGGATTACGAAAACGATCAACAAAATGGAACAGGCTGTTTTCGTTTGAATGTCCCCTTCTCAATTATGATTGAGATTGAAGCCGGTCCAGTTCCTGCCGGCACATCGCCTTTTGGCCCGCGTCAGAGAGGTGCTCTTCGGCTTTTTTGAGGTGCTCGATCGCTTCCTGGGGGCGGTTCAGATAACGGCTGTAAAGCAGTCCCAGCATCAGGTGCACCTGTTCGGCGTACTCATGGTTTCCGTATTGGGCCAGAAATTTTTGATATGCATCCGCTGACGGCTGCCATTGGCCCTCGGCCATGAGTTGATTGGCGATATCGAGCTGAAGCTGCCGCGGCAGGGTCTGTGCGGGGTCGGTTTCCAGCAGTTCCAGATACAGCTTGGCGGCCTTAGAGGCATTTCGATCGTTCAAGGTTCTGTTGATCCGGCTGCGAAGGTCCATAACCTGTTGCTGCTGCGGACTGACAGCCGGGGTGTCATGGACGCGGGATGAAACGGTCTTTCGGTCTAAGCGGCCTCGATACGGGTCGTATCCGTCGGAGACCGCATCGCGAAAGTGGCGCCGCCGGTTCCATTGGCGGATCATCGACCACAGGTCGTCAAAATTGCTTTGGATCAGGCCGATCGACAGTAGGCCCAAAATGGACAGGATGCCGAAGGCATATCCGGCCAAATGCGCGTTGTAGGCGATGTTCTGGCTTGGGTCGGCGGCAAGAATATTGTCCCAGAAGATCAATTTCAAGGCGATGAAATACAGGGCCTTGATTTCAACCGTACCGATGAATATAAACCAATAAACGACTGTGACCAATGTTTTAGGAAACAGGGTCAGGTAGGCGCCGGTTACGGCCGCAACAGCACCGCTGGCGCCAAGGATCGGATTGCTGGAGATGAGTGTGTAGCCGATGCCCGAAAAGACCGCACCGCCGAGATAAAAGCACAGGTAGCCGATGTTGCCGAGTTTGTCGTTGACATTGTTGCCGAACATGAACAGGAAGAACATGTTGCCGATAATGTGCATCAGTCCGCCGTGCAGAAACGCATAGGTGACAAACTGCCAGGTATTCGGGTATTCTGATTGGAGGATGAAAGCCTGTGTCCATGCACGCAAGCCGACAGCCGTCTTCCCGGTTCGGGGATCCGCCATGAGTTGCATGCTCAGCAGAAAAATCACGACATTGGCCGCGATGAGAAAGTAATTCATGTACGGCGTTCGTTTCGGTTTTATACTGGTCGCAATCGGAAGCATATTCTAACTGTCTGTACCTTAAAGGATTAGCGTTTAATGGTTCAAGCAGGGGCCCATTGTAGCGGGTTTCGGAGGATGTAACAAGGAAATATACGAAAACGCTGTGTGAGGGGAAAGAACGGGGCAGCCATCTGCATCCACAGATAGCTGCCCCGTCGAGCGTCCGTGCAAGGAAAAGACAGGAGAGGAGATTGTCCTGATTAGGTCATTTTTTTATATTTTTGTTCCCAAATCCTGCGACTCTCGTCTCTATGAAAAATATAAGAAACAAATATGCCTGTGGCAAATGAGCGAAATTTTTTTTATTGCTGATACAGCTTGCCAGATCAAGATTGTCCAGATATTTCATTTTGCTGGATTTCGCGGGCCTTATTTCAGGGCCGGGGGAAGAAATGTATCTGCTGTTTTAGAATGAAGTTACGACATGAATCTGCGGCGGTGGGCGCATTCGAGGCGGACTTACAGGACGGTTCGTTTTTTTACAGTGTGTTCATGAAATGGACTGATCGAGGTGGAAATCAGGCAAAATGCTCAATTAAATGTTGAATCAAAGCGACTATTCCCTTATAATATAGGACGTATTTGGAGGTACGGGGACAACTGCCAGATTATGGGGGTTCGTTTCTAAGCTACAAGAAGAAAACGTGTTTAACTTTTAAAAAATGGTGTGGGTGTACGCTGACTCTTTGAGAAGGAGGAGGAAAGCATACATGAACATATGGGCAGTGCTGATCGAGGAAAGATATCGCAAGGGATTGCGAAAAAACAGGGTGGGTCTGTAACGACAGGGGTGGTTTCAGGACGTGTGGGCGGTGCGCAGCCCAATATGCCGAATCTCGTAGGTTCTTCAGAACTTTTCATCGGACTTTTGGAAACCCTTGAATCCGTTGCGCATCGGAAATGCTGCGTGATGATCACCGGTGAAACGGGGACCGGTAAGGAAATGGTCGCCCAAAAGATCCATCATTCCAGTCAGCGTGTCCAAAAGCCGTTTATTCCCGTGGATTGTACGACGCTGACGGGGCAGCTTTTTGAAAGCCAGCTTTTTGGTCATGTCAAAGGGGCGTTTACCGGTGCCATCCATGATACGCTCGGTTTTTTCCGTGCCGCTGACGGGGGGACTGTATTCCTGGATGAAATCAGCGAGATCCCGCTGGATTTGCAGGCCAAGCTGCTTCGTGTGCTGCAGGAGGGAACGGTTACGCCGGTCGGTTCGACAAAAAGCTATCCGATTGATGTGCGGGTGTTGTGTGCGGCCAACCGCGACCTGCATGAGATGGTCAAGAAGAACGAGTTCCGTGCGGACCTTTTTTATCGGATCAATGTGGTGAACCTGGAGATCCCGCCGCTGCGGCAGCGCGTTGAGGATATTTTGCCGCTGGCGAATCATTTCCTCGGTGTTCAGGCCGCTTTTTATGAAGAACCTGGCAAAAAGCTGTCGCCTCAGGCGGAACAACTGCTGCTGAGATATGGTTGGCCGGGTAATGTCCGTGAAATAGCCAATGCAATGGAGCGGGCGTATGTGCTCAGCGTTACCGAAGTGATCGAGCCGTCCGTGCTGCCCAAAGAGGTGCTGATGGCGGCCTATACGGCCCAACCGGACGGTCCGCTGCCGACGCTGGCCGAAGCCAAGGGAAAACTCATTGCGGATGCTTTGCGCGTGACGGGCGGGCGAAAAGTCGCCGCGGCGAAAATCCTCGGCATCGACCGTCGCCGTCTGAACCGGCTCATCGAAAAGCTGAATGTGACAATCCCCAAAGCCGGCAAGTAGGTCATGTAAATCATTCACGGCCTGACAAGTCAGACCGATGCCGCTCTATGGGGATACAACGTCACCCCCCCCGTCAGTCAGTTTGAGTAAATAATATTAGAGCCCTTTATTGATACTGTGCGAAAACAACTTGCCCGCCGCTGCCGCAGATGTTAAACTGCTCACGAATATTCGGATAGACTCTTAGACAAGCCCCTAATTTATTACAGAACAAGGATACCCCAGGAATGTTGACAAAAAGATTGTTTGTACTGTTGGTATTAACTGTTTCGCTGCAGGCGTGTGCCGGATCCAAACCGCAGATAATTACGCATCGTGTCAAGCCCATTACGGACCGCCAGATTCATCCGTCAACAAACCCGGAAGAATTCGCGGGCTCCGATACGGTACGGGCGCGTGCCTGCCGGGGAGAATATGAAGCTGCCTCGTTTATCGTCCATCCTCCCAAGGACGATATCACTCTGGAAGTGTCGTGCACCGACCTAAAGTCAAAATCCGGCATGATCGCTGCCGGAAATATTGATATACGGGTTGTGAAGTGCTGGTATCAGAGCGGCAAACCGCAATCCCGCAATGACGAAGGGAAGAACATCCTTTGCGCGGAACTGCTTCTAAAAGATGACAGTTTGGTTCGCGTGGACACCGACAGGCAGGAAAACCATGTGAAACTGCAATTTCCCGACGGGTCCGTGAAGTGGTGGAACATCAGCGACAGGAAGGCGATCCCTCCGGCCCCGGAAATAGACAACACGCAGGATTTTCTTTGCGAGCGATTGCCGATCAAGGACAGCAAGACCCTGCGGCCGGTGACCGTTGCCGCAGGCGAGACCAGGCAGTTCTGGATCACCGTTCATGTGCCGGATGATGCGACATCCGGCCTCTATAAAGGACGCCTCAAACTTCACTGCAACGAAAGACTTGCAAAAGAAATACCTTTTGAAGTTGAGGTGCTTCCATTTGACCTGGAACCCTGTCCGATCGAATCTTCTCTCTATTTCAACTGGGGACTTACGCTGGACAAAGCAGGCAGCGGCTCTCTGGATAACAGGATGCGAACGCCGGCTCAGCACAAGGCGGAGCTTGAAAACGCGCTGGCGCACGGCGTGAATGCCCCGACGCTGGGGGTGGATTTTGAATCCGGAGACCTTCCGCTGGCCTTGGGATTGCGGAACGAAGCGGGAATGAAAACCGACACCCTTTACTACATAACCTTTTTCCCAAAGCCGGAAGGTGAACAGGGTGATGACAGGCGTTCATTGATCGCAGACAAGATGAAGGAGGGTTGGGATGAAGATCTTTCGAAGATAATCAATACCGCCAAAAAGTTCGGTTACAACAATGTGTACTTTTATGGAAGAGATGAGGCCAGAGGGGATTTACTCAGGGCACAGCGTCCTTTGTGGGATCAGGTTCACACGTTGGGCGGCAAAATCTTTTGCGCAGGCTATAAAGGCAGCAATTTTCCAATCGTAGGAGATGTTCAGGATCTGCTTATCTGTGCCGGACCGCCTTCCAAAAAAGAAGCGGATCTGTGGCACAGCAAAGGCAATAAGATCTTTCGCTACAACAGTCCCCAGTCATGCTGTGAGATCCCCGCGACAATGCGTCTGGAGTACGGCCTGTCATTAGGCCTGGCCGGTTACGACGGAGCGATGCCGTACATCTACTACTGGTGGTGGAATGACTGGGCCGACCGAGGCGGTTTTCGGCCGCATAACTTTGTGTATCCGACCATCGATGGCGTCATCGACACACGGCACTGGGAAGGATACCGGGAAGGCATCGACGATCTGCGCTACTGGGCAACCATGAAAAAGGCGATTGCAAAAGCGAAAAAGGAAGGTGTCGATGTCAGCGCTGCCGAAGAATTTACCAATCGGATGCCTCTCAGTATTGATCTGGATACGCTGCGAAATATCATGATCAAATGCACGGTCAATCCCGCTGTTACTTCCAAAGAAATTGGCGAAATTCTGGCTGCCGGGATGTCGGATATTGCAACCAGCCTCATCGTAAATTCCAACTTTGCAGACGGACATGCCGGCGGTTGGGATACATGGGGCAAGGTGAAAGTCGTTTCGTCCAACGCATATGCGGGCCAGTATGCAGGCGAGATATCCGGAAGAGGCGGTTTCAACAAAATCTTACAGGTCAAGCCCGCAACACGCTATAAGGCCCGGTTGTGGATCAAGAACCCCAGCGGGGAAAAGCTGAATTTTGGAGTCAAAGACTACGGCGGGCAGGAAATTGTCATACCCGTTGCCGGCCACTCTGAATATAAACAGTACGAAGTTTGCTTTACCGTGGGCAATTATAACACTGCCGCAACAGTGTGCTGCTGGAAAATGGACGGCTCGATGCCCGCATACTGTGATGACATCAAGATTGAGACGGATTCCCAATAAATGATATTGCTATTAGAATGAATCACTGCGAACCTCTGGATGTTGATCGAATTGAAGCGGCGAGAGAAGACTCCCGTATCGGCCGCAAGATCGTGCTGTTTCAGTCCACGGCATCGACCAACGACATTGCGTGGGAGTATGCCGCCAACGAGGGCAACGACGGGTTGTGCGTACTGGCCGAATCTCAGCACAAAGGACGCGGCCGCCGGGGACGGGCGTGGTATTCTGAACCGGGCCAAAGTATTTTGTGTTCAATCCTGTTGATGAAAACTTCCATCGAAGCGGAACTGCTCACACTGACCGCCGCTGTTGCCGTCGCTGAGGCGATTAGCGGATCCGTACAGCATAACCGCGGTCAAGCAGAGCTTGACCGTACCACCCAGTTGCAAAGCCGGATCAAGTGGCCCAATGATATTCTCATTCAGGGCCGAAAGGCCGCGGGGATACTGGTCGAAAAAAGGATGCAAAACAGCAGCCCCTGCTTTGTCATCGGCATTGGGATCAATTGCAATCAAAACCATGACGCCTTGGGGCAGTATGATCTGAATCTTCCGGCGACGAGTTTGGCCATCGAAACCGGGCAGGACATTGATCGCAGCGAATTGGTGTGTGTTCTGCTGGATAAAATGGAATGCTGGCTGGAGCAAATCAGCGTGGGTGCCGGCAGCCCTGCGGAAAACCCGATCATTCAGCGATGGCTGAGCCTGTCGGGGATGCTGGGGCGGCATATTACGCTTGAATGCGACGGCCGACAATACAGCGGTTTCTGCCGCGGCGTGGACCCGGTGGAAGGACTGATTCTGCAGATGGACAACAGTCTCGTCCGTATGTTTGGCGCTGCTCAGACATCCGTTGCATTCGACCGGTGACTGGAAACGTTTATCAGGAATGCCGGGGCTGTTTTAGGTGAAAATTGCTCCTTGACAAACCATCAAATCTGGGGTATATACTTCGGTTCTAATGACTTATGGTCTTAGCGGGCGTTTAGCTCAGTTGGCTAGAGCACTAGCTCGACAAGCTAGGGGTCACTGGTTCAAGTCCAGTAACGCCCAATGGATACGGCTGATTGCGTTTTG
>JBDLJN010000079.1:0-13021 GCA_039714335.1 Planctomycetota bacterium | reverse complement strand
CTTTCCGGCACGGCGCCCAACGACGGCACAGCACGGATCCGAACCAGCCGGAACGGATCCTGCGTCGCTTTGGCCAGTGCCGGAATCGTCGCCTCGCTAAGATACGGTTCCAATCCATCGGCAGCACTGGAACGAATCAGCGGTGAGGGATCGTCTTTCAGAAGCTTGACCAGCACCTTGCCAATACGTTCATCATGATGATTACGCAGCAAGCGAACCAGCGAATTGGCGAAAATCTCATCCCTGTCTTTTCGCTGTATATAGGCCAGCATTTTTGACAGATTTTTCCAATTTCCTTTGCGGGCCTGATCGACCAGAGCAGCGATCTCCAGCGTTGGCTTCTGATAGTCCTCTTTGTGCCACTGGCGAACATGACCATCCGCCCACTTGGCGTCTTCGTCTTTATGGCAAATGTTACAGGCATTGGGTGACTGAAACCGGATCGTCGCCGACGGCATCGGCGGCCGCATCGAATGGTCGCTGCGATTCATCCGGGCAAAGTCCGTCATCGGCATGTGGCACTGAATACAATGCACATCGCTCTTTTTATGATGCGTATGGACCTGGAAGTTTTTCTCTTTTTCCGAATGGCATTCTGTACAGGCCTTGTTGGGACTGTCCTTAAATCGAAAACGTCCGCTGGAGGTATGGCAATACACACAATCCAGCTTTCCGATATTGGCACAGGGACTCATCCGCCAGGTGGTGAACGTATAGTTTTCGCCCAGATCGCGGCCGTCAGGATAAAAATCCTGATGTTCCAGCGTAACCAGATCGGAGTGCTGGAAAAATGATTCGCCCGGAACAAACTCATTGGTGATCGGCATTCCTTTTGCGTGGCAGGTCGAGCAGGCCGAATCCACCTGATGGGCAGTAAATCCGCGGCTCTGGGTAATGGTGTCAAGTTTCATTTCCTTGGGTTCTTCGCCTTTGGCCGCTGCTTCCAGGCAAACTTTGACATGTTCCTCAGCCGGACCGTGGCAGGCCTCACAATTAATTCCCGGCTCTTTCCATTGCGTATTGTAGGAGTCGGCCTTGGGGTCATAGTTCTTGACAAGCTGACTGACATGGCATCCATAGCAGGATGTGTTAAACGTATAAGGCCGATCGGTCCAGTGAACCGCCTCATCGGGTCTGTCCGGAAAGTGTCGCACGCCGCTGGCGGCGGTATCGAACCACTGCTGCTTGTTCACATCATAGGCCACGGGCAATGTCTGCAGACGCCCTCGATCCAGTGCTGTCAGAAAATAGTACACATTCTTTCCGCCAAGGACATGTACGATCGGGTACTTCTTCTCTTTCCCAGTCTCAGACTCAACAACAAATCCCGGCCCTTCATCGATGACGGCTCGATACTGGGTTTTTCCGATAGCGACCTCTTCCAAATGCGGCTTGAGATTTTTTTCCGCAAACGATTCGGTATAGGGCTGCATCGCCAAACCATGATGCGACGGTGCCCACAATTGATAGAATCTTTCGTGACAGGAGCGACATTGTGATGACCCTAAATACCTCCCTTGGCTGTTGTTCGGATCGCCCTGCTCGGCACGAAGCGATTCAGAATCGAACCAGAAACAGGATGCAATGAAAACTACACCAATAAAGCAGATAAATGGAAAACCATATTTCTTCATACTGTCTCCTGTCCGACCATCGGGTGCGCGTTAAAGGGCCTTTGATAACATTTTGGTTCGATTAACTATTATTTTACAGAGAATGGGCCCGCCCTCAAGAAAAACATTTTGTGTTTAGAGATTGAAAGTCTACAGATACAATGAGAACGACAAAATAACCCCCTAAAATTCAATTCAAGGGGGATTTTGACGTATTAAGGGCACCTCTAACAATTCATTTTGGCGGACAAAAGCAATTATTAGAGCTCCCTTAAGGCATAAAGCAGAGCAGAAAATACTAAAGTGCTCTAATCAGAGGAATCCCTCAAAGCAAACCACTTCATCTCATACGGCTTTAATTCCACTTCGATTTCCTGACCTTGATCGTCATAAACGGTCGTTTTCTGAGCCGTTTCAACATTGTTGACAACAGTGAAACTGCCGACTTCGGGATACGCCGCACAGTCGGTATTTACATTCGAGCTGAACCATTTTTGCAGTTCGGCCTCTTTGTTGGCCGCCCAGAATAACGCCCTGTGCAGCAATCTGGAATTCTCAAGACTATACGGCAACCCCGCCATATAGACCGAACGACCGCTGCCGAATTGGCGGCCTGTCAGCAGCATGTGCAGATCAGAACCGACCTGAAGGACTTCAGTAGCTTCATCGATCGGATAAACAAAGCTCTTTTCCAAACCGAAATCAAGCGGCTCTTTCGTATCTTCGGTAATGAAATGGTTCTGCCGGACCTCAAACGGCGATGCGGCAGTCATCACCGTCATGCCGGTTTCTTTCTGAACGCCCATCACATCGGACAACTGGAAGAAACGCCCCTGATGTTCATGTGCCGTCGGGGCCTGAAGGCCGATAAAACCGCCACCGTTATGAACAAACTGACGCAGTTCCGAGACGATCTTCTCATCGGCCCACCAATGTCCGCCGCTCCAGGAGGTATTGGCTTCGCCGTCGTTAAGGATCACATCGACATCACTCGGAACGCCGTCCTTTTGAACTTCGTCAAAGCTGAGAAAGACCACCTCCACCGGCAAACCCGATAAGCACTCGAGCATATTAGAACCGGCAACCGCGACCACATCCGGCCGTTTGACAAAAAACTTCTGTTCACTGCCGAAATTATTCAGCCAGGAACGCTTCGAACCCCAGGCATTCAGAACAGCAACTTTAACGGGTGCTTTATAGGGTTCCGTCTTTTGGCCCTTATCCAGCAAACTGCGGAATTGACTGCACAAATCCTCTACATGATCGACAAATTCGGGGAACTTGGCCGCCAGTGACAAATAGCCGCCGTAACCAATCCGGTCAACCGACTTGCGCAACAAAGCACGCCGAATCTTGATCCAATTGCTCAGAGACTCTCCCAACGGATCGCCGCCGGGGCCAAAAACGTCCGGGAAGAAATACGGATAGAACCGCGCCTCTTTAATTTCATCATTTTTTGAATCGGACAACCGACGCATGGCCACACCGTCTTCGGCCGCACCAACATTGATATCAATGCCCATCTTTGAGAATTCCGGGCTGTACGGTTCCGTGCCGACCCAGTGGTCGCCCTGGAACATCGCAGCTTTTTTGCCGGCGGCATGAATTTTATCGACGAGTTCCTTGCCAAATTCAATCACGAAGCGATGAATAAACTGCATCCAATCCTTATACTGTTTGGTCGGTACCCGATGTGTAGCATTGTAGTATCCCTGGTCGATAAAGTCCTCAGATGTCAGGGAATAGCCATATTCTTTCTCGAAATTCTGCAATGCCTCAACCGTTACCGTATCCATATAGCCCATCCAGTCGCGGTATTTATCAACGCCGCGTTTGTCGGAATCCAGCACAAAGTGATACGCCAGCGTCGTCAACCGGACGACATCGGTATCGGGATGATCCTTAATCCACTGGTCGAAATAGTCCATCAGGTGTTCTCGGGCTTCGGGGTGATATGGCTCGGTGCTGACCACATGCGGACAGGTCCAGTTATTGGTGATATGGTTATACATCGAGGTGGAATCCCATATCTGGTAAACCAGGAAGTTCACCGTGTAAAGATGAAATGCCTTGGCGTTTCGTACCGTGACGAGCCCGGCATCGGCATCAAAATCCCAGTCGGCAACGGGCACTTCCCCGCCGGTGGTACGGTCAAAAACCTGCCACCACTGTTTCGGGTTATGGTTTTTATCGATCTCGTATTTTTCAGCGAAATAATTCTGCATCGGATCAATCGTTACCGTCTCAGACGATGCGGGGACAAACTCAGACATCAGGAATTTCTGGGGCAGTTTGTCCCAGTGTTCCCGCGGCCAGTCCTGATCGGCCCGTACCAGGCAGATCGTCGAATAAACATCATGTCCAAGCTGCAATATCTGAGGCGACAGTGTCGTGCCGTCACTGTCACGGACGGCATCGGCGCCCCATCGCTGGAAGATTTGTTTTACGGCTTCTTCCTGACCAGATTCCGCCGGCAGGGTTACGAATCCCTTTGTTTTTACCGTTTCTGACTCTTTATGCTTTTTCATAATTGATGATCGCCTCTCTGTATTCATATTAACTGAAGTTATTTGTAATCACGGCAGGCCTGTATATAGGCCTCAATGTTTTCCCACGGCACTTCCGGCTCCAGCAAATGGGTCGGGCAGCATAACAGCCCTCCCTTGTTGCCGGCGATGTCCAGATTTTTGAATGTCAGCTCCCGCACCTGTTCCGGGGTTCCAAACGGCATCGTTGTCTGTGTGCCGATGGTTCCGCTGAACGAAAGTCGATCCCCAAACATCTCATGCAGCTCGGCAAAATCCATACACTCCGGCTGGACGGGATTTAAGATATCGATCCCCGCTTCGATAAAATCGCCGATCAGCGGAGTGACAAAGCCGCACGAGTGATACTGGATCAGGATGTCGGGTTTGACCTCGCGGGCAGCCTGAATCACTTTTGCTAATCGGGGCTTGAGGAACCAGCGGTAGAAATCCTCGCTCATCATCAACGCCGACTGCATCCCCACATCATCGCCCAGCCGCAACAGGTCAATATCGCAGGCCGCGTACTGCCTGGCACGAACACAGGCAAGATCCGTAACCTTATCCAGAAGCCAGGTTGCCTTTTCATCTTCGGCGCTCATATCCATCATCAGCATCGTCATATCGCGAAGGTACCATGCCGTCTCCCAGACTGTACACTCCATCGGGGCATAGGCACACAGTCCCCGGCCATGCAGCGATTGGACCGTGGCGGCAATCCCGGGAACATCTACCGATTCAAAATCCGGAAATGGATAGTTCTGTATCTGTTCCAGCGATTGAAATGTTGCCATCGGGTGCCGCATCCGTGTCATATGGACAGCCGCGGCACTACCGGGTTCATGAGCGACACCCCACATATCAAACACAACGCCCTCTTTGAGACCGTCCGGATAATACCGGTTCCAATCGACCGGTTCGGCGGGCGTGGGTGCGGGCAGTTCCACTTCCCGCATTGGCAGGCCAAAATGGTCTTGCCATGAGCAGTCGGAGCCGTACTTCTGCTGAAATGTTTTTTCGAGCGATGGGCACAGATGAAACTGAACCACAGCTTTTTCGTATCCCTGCCTTCGAAACATCCGTAATAAATTTTTACGCGGCGTCATTTTGATAACAGTCTTTCCAGAAAAAATACTGCCGGATTATTTCCTATTGGCCAAGATCGCGAACAGCGAAGCTGTCCATAATGAAATCCACTTCAATCCGTTTTTCATCGACTTGAGCCGGAGTCCTTTCGAGGCCGATCCAGACGTTCGGATTGTCACCGGGCGTAATAGTTACGGTATGCCGCTTTGTTGTACGCTGCTGCTTAACAGGCGTTTTAGAGATGATCTGCTGATCATCACCACCGCCGGAACCAACCACAATTGCATACTCATCGTCATGGGCAGACTGATAATCAAATGAGACTTCATACATGCGTCCAGGCTCGAACCGTACCGTCTGCGGAATAGTCTGATAGACCATTCCCTTGCGTTCATTGTGGGACTTCAGAGACCACTGCCCTTCGAGCGTGTCATCGACCAACTTGTTATTCCAGCCAGCATTGGTATACGGGGCATGGAGTTCTGATAAGTGGGTTGTCGGATCGGTAACACCACCGGCATCCCCCTTGACAAACGGGAACCAACCCTCATCAACATTTTCAAAGTCTTCAAAGAAACCATAACCGGCTTTTCGTGTCCGCACCGTTGGAACGACGCGTACATTGTCGAATCGGACGGCACTTTGGCCCGGTTCCACCGCCAGTGTTATTGTTGCTGAACGCTTCCATGCCGGCACCTCAAACAACACCTGCATCCGCTGCATCCGCGTAGAGTTCCATTCCGAATTCCCAACAGCATTGGTCATAAATGAACGATCCACCCACACAGTTTCCGCTGTCCCGCCGCTGGGTGTAACAATCAGCGATGCCTTCCGCTGCCCCTTTTCCACCTCGACCCAAACCGAAGCCGAATACACACCCGGTTTAAGGCCGGTAATCTTCTGAAAAATAGCGGTCTTTATTCTGCAGGGGGCAACCTTCAGGGCGGATCGCCCGTGGTTGTCCACATCCACCGAAACTGCATCGACCACGCCTTTAACGATCCAATTCTCCCTCTCCCTGTCGTTAAAGCCCGGATCTTTCACAACGCCGCCCTGCCCCCATTTGGCTTTGCGATCTGCCTTTGCCTCCGAGTGATAGACAACATAAGGTGTCTTGGCCTCAGCGTTGATCGTAACCTGTCCATTCGCAACCGGCAGGTCCGCAACAAAGAGTCTACCCGTATCGGTCAGGCGGTACTGTTTAACAGTTTCCGCCTTCCAGGCCGTCGGCAGTGCCCAGGTCGTTGTTCCGCCGTCAGCACTCCAGTGATACAGTTTCTTTTCTGCCTTGGGTTCCCACGGCAGCAGATAGACGCCGCCGTCGAGGATCATCCGGTCGCCTTTAAAAATCTGCCGTTTTCCGTCCGCATCCGTAACCCGAACATCATCGGTCAATTGAATCTCATGTTCGGTCCATTTCATGATCAGGAAATGCTGAAGATACTTGCTCGGCAGCGATGCATTATAGACCTTGCCGAGGAACTGGTTGAAATTGACACGCCCCTGCCATCCTTCAAAATCGCCAATTTCGGCATGTCCCAGCAACGGATGCATCAGATACATATCCTTTTGATGGTTACGGATGAAACGCACAATGCGGCTGTTGATGCCGCGGCTGGTGTCTGGACCGTAGGTCATATCGGTGGACCAGTGTGACCAGATCGCCGAGTGCTCGATCTGCTTCGGAAATTCGGTCGTAATATCCATACCGGCCTGCTGGACGGTCCGTGCCATCTCCAACCCCTCCCAACCGTCGCCGAAATACACATCCATATAGATAAAGTCCAAGCCCGGCACATCCTGCTTTAGCTCATTGATACGCTCCGCAAAATATCCGGTTGTCAGGTCCTTTCTATGATAAATATAATATGACTGGTCAAGCCATCCCCATCCCGGTTTTTTGGGATCGGCAAAGTCCTCACTAAAGCACTTGGCCTCCGGATAGGACTCCGTACAATTGAGGTGGACGCCAATATCAGCACCCCACTTCCCACCTTCATTGACAAGAATATTCAGATCCTTTTGGCCGCCCATTTTGCGGCCAATATTACCGCCAAAGTCCGAGTGAGAACTGTCGTGGCCCTCGGACTGGTAGCCCTTGAGCAGGACAAATTGCCTCAGCCCATCGGTGGCATAGTAAACCCGCTTGATATTATCCAGTGCGCGAAGGAACGGAAAGCCCGCATCACTTGCGAAATTAAAGCTAATGTGCTGAGCAACCCGTCCGGGAGTGCGTTTGGCACCTCGGGCGTTATGCATGATGTCACGAAAAGCGATCGCCCCGTCCTGCCAGTCAACCGTATCATCATCATTTCTGTCTGCGGTAATGATGACTTTTATAAACGGAAGCGGCTCGATCTTATCCGATTTGTCCGGCCGATATGTCCACTGACCGCTTGACAAACCGACGGCCACAGCATCTTCAGATTTTGTATATTCATACCGCACCCGGCCGTTGGAGATCTTATTGGCCCCCTTAGCGTAGCGGGCGTTGGACGGCATATTTGAGTCATTCGGATAATCGTATATCGAATTGGTCTCCATCGATGCAGCGAGTTTATCCGTTGACACAATCACATATGCCGCACTAAACAACTTATCACTGACTTCTGTCGACGCCGTAATCGGTGTAAAAGTATCGCCGCACTTGGATTTATCGGCGTCGATCAGTGCTGTGGCTAATACCGCCTTCGGCTGAGTACTTCTTATCGAAACGATACTGTGTTGTGGTATCTCAATGGTATTGACCCGGAATCCGTCATCTTCTTTGATCGACTTGATTCTGAATTCCAGCACATTATTAACCACTTTCAGCTCAGCATTCAGTACGCAGGAGTCACAGGTCAATTCGTATTTCGCGGCATTTGACCGCAGCGAGAAATCAACGTCGGGCGTTTCCGGCTTTCCGTTGATAACAATCTGGTTCAGTGTGTCCGTCTGCCCATACAGAAGCGCACCGGTCTCTTTCCAAGTATATTGAATCACACGAGGGAAAGCCGTGTCAACCTGCACCCCCAGTACGTCCGATTCCAGCAATTCTACTTTCACAGATAATGAGGAATTTGCCTTATGATTGAAGATACTGTTTCTCCCACTGCAACCAGCCGACAAGACTGTAAGCAACAACCCGATCACCACTTTCCTGTTCATTTCGTTCTCCTGTTCTCCCGAAAACATGGGGGTTAATAAACATTTTCGCCATAAAATTGTCAAAATGTGATTGACTCAAAGAACAACTTTCAATTAAAATAAACAAAGTTTACTGTAATTAAAAGCTATAACTGCAATCTTATGGTGATATTGCTGTACGTTTTGTGATATTGTGATCGAATGGTCGATGAAATTTCAGGTAATCCAGCCAATGACGGCATTTTTTCGGCCTCTTTGCATAGAAAAAGAAGTCCAGACTGACACCAAATACTACCGTCGCGGTCCCAGCGATCGCGGGGATGTCTATTGTTATGTTCAATACACCCTGTCAGGGCGAGGTGTGTATAGCGATAACAGCGGCATTTATTCACTGTCTCCGGGAAAAATGCTCCTTGGCGATGTAACGTATCACGACTACGAATATTACTATCCGAAAGATGCGGCAGAGCCTTGGATTTTTATCTGGTTCGGCTTTCTTGGCGAAGGCGCCAGTGTTGCAGTTGCTGAACTTATCAGACGCCACGGTCCGGTTTATGATCTTCCGGCTGACAGAGGGGCTGTTCCAGCACTGATGAAATATAAGAGTTATAACGGCCTGACCTATGAATTGACACCATTTGACGGCATGACGCTGGTTACCGATGTGTTGACAGATGTCGCCGCCAGTCGCTGGCTGCAGCACCCAGAGGATTCAAGAAGCGTTTTGATTCGAAAAACCAGAAAATTGATTGTCGAAAATCTTGGCACACCTGTTCGCATTGGAAACCTTGCCTCCCAACTGTGTATTTCACGGGAGCATTTGTCGCGGGCATTCAAAGAGCATACCGGGATTACGCTGCAGGATTATATCCTGCGGCAAAAGATGTCACTGGCCTGCAAACTGCTCAAAGAAACCAACCTGTCAACAAAGGAAGTCTCTGCCCGGTTGGGGTATGACAACCCCAGCCAATTCACCCGAAGTTTCAAGAAACTTCTTCACATTCCGCCCTCTCAATTTCGACGCATGAGAACGAATGTCGTTTTATGATTGCATTTGGCTGGCAACCCTCGCATATCCGTCCAGGGCAGCGACCTTGAAGAAGCGAGGAAGATTCAGTCCAATGTTATGACCAAATTGACGAACTCTGGGTAAAAATGGCTAATTTCAAGGAAACGTCAATGAAGAACGCTTTGTAAGTTGCTCTCTTACAAAGCGTTAAGAAAAATGAAGGTGTTGGGGCTCGAACCCAAGACCTACGGCTTAAAAGGCCGTTGCTCTACCAACTGAGCTACACCTCCGCAACAAAAGGCTAAGAAAATATCAACAAACATAAATTTTATCAAGAAAATTACTTAAAAACACGCTATTTTTTTGATATTTTGGCTCCTTCGAAAATCCATCATTAAGAGCAAACGCTTTTTTGTCGAGAAAATATATAGGTTATAGCAAAAAATATTTAACTCGATATAGAACGGCTTTGATATATAATAGTATTTATCGTTATAAGATTTACGACTTTATTATTCCTTTTTAATATTTTTGTATTTGGGCGTTCCAAAGTGGAACCAGGCAATGAAAATGGAACTTTTTCGTTTATATAAGATACCGCTTCTCACATTGGCACTATTGGTCTGCCTTACGGGGCTGTCCACATGTCAGTTGACCGCCACTATTACGGAAGCGAAACAGGACGATGCCACAATAAAAACAACCCCCACAGAATTTCCCGATGGAGATTTTGTCTCCACTGCCGCTGTCGTGGCAAAAAAAACACCCCCATCTGTCGGAAAAGAAACTAACTCGGCTGATTCTAACACCCCTTCGGCTGAAAATGAAAATGAGAATAGCACTGCCGTTGCCAAAGAGAAACCGGCTCGTCCCACCAGTCAACCGAGTCCCGCGGATGCCAATGAGCCCGCTTCGCCCAAACCGGCTGCCGCAGCTGTTGATACTGACTCACCTGCCCCCAATACCCCCTCCCCTGACAAGGAAGATGAAAACGATATTTTTGAAGTGGATTTTTCCACTTTTGTCCAGATCAATGAGGCGTATGACCGTATTTTTACGCCGGACCTGATCACAGAAGACGGGCGTGTCAAATACAGTACGCTCAAGCGAAAACGGCTGGATGTCATCGATGCCAAGCGGAATCTGAAAAAGCTAAGCCAAGCGGTCCGGATGAGTCTTACCAAGGAGCAGCGTATCGCGTTCTGGATCAACACCTATAATTTTTGCACGATCGAACTGATCCTCAGGAAGTATCCGATCCAGCCCAAATGGTATATGATCATTTACCCGGACAACAGCATCATGCAGATCCCCAACGCCTGGACGAAAGAGATCCATGAGATAATGTGGGAGGAATACTATCTAAAGGAGATTGAGCAGGATTTTCTGCTCAAGCGTCATAAAGATCCACGCATTTGTTTTGCCCTTTCGAATGCCAGCGTGGGCGGAGCAACCCTGCGAAATGAACCCTACAAGGCCGATCGTCTCGACGCACAACTGGACGATCAGGTTGAAAAATACCTTGCCACCCCAAAAGGGGTTCGCCTGGATAAAGACAATAACATCCTGTATCTGTCTAACGTGTTCCAGATGAACACTAAGACTTTTTTAGACTCTGATCTGGCCAAGATAAAAAAATTCCGAAACCGCAAGGACCAGGAACGGGTCTGGCTCAACTTTATCCTGCCTCACCTGTCCAAAGAGGATATCCGTTACCTTGAAGAAACCGAATTTAAAATAAAGTTTATCGAATTCGACTGGCACCTGAACGAAAGCAAATAGCAGTCCATTTCCAACGGATTTTTCGTTTACAGTATTAAAGATTTTCTCTTGATTGATCCCCCCTCCTGTGGTTATACTCTTGGTTTCCAATGATACATGTTTCCGTTTACAGGAGAGTAAAATGACGAAGAAGAGAATGAATACCCGGTCCAACGGCAGAGGACATTTGTTCACCAGTGAATCGGTCACCATGGGGCATCCTGACAAGGTCGCCGACCAGATTTCCGATGCGGTTCTGGATGCGATGCTGGCTCAGGACCCCAATAGCCGGGTCGCCTGCGAAACCCTGGTCACCACCGGGCTTGCCATGGTCGCCGGCGAAGTCACCACAAAGGCCTATGTTGATATCCCGGGCATTATTCGTAAGACGATCAAAACCATCGGATATACGGACCCGGCCATTGGATTCGACTACGAAAACTGTGCGGTCATTACGACGCTGGATGAGCAAAGCCCGGATATTTCACAGGGCGTAACTGAGGGTTCGGGTCTGCACAAAGAACAGGGAGCCGGTGACCAGGGACTGATGTTCGGCTTTGCCTGCAGGGAAACACCGGCACTGATGCCGATGCCGATCTACCTGGCACACAAACTGACGGATCGGTTGGCGAAGGTGCGGCAGAATGGAACACTGCCGTGGCTGCGACCGGATGGAAAAAGCCAGGTTACTGTCGAATACGGCGAAAACGGAAAACCCAAGCGAATTCATACCGTCGTGGTTTCTACGCAGCACACCGCTGACGTTAAATACAGCACTCTCAAAAAAGAAATCCTTGAACAGGTGATCATGCCGGTTTTGCCGAAAAAGCTGGTGGACAAAAAGCTGATCATTCATGTGAATCCCACAGGAAAGTTCATCGTCGGCGGCCCCAAGGGTGACTGCGGACTGACCGGACGCAAGATCATCGTCGATACGTACGGCGGACGCGGTTGCCACGGCGGCGGTGCATTCAGCGGCAAAGACCCGTCCAAGGTGGACCGCAGCGCCAGCTATATGGCACGGTATATCGCCAAGAATATCGTCGCCGCAGGACTGGCCGATGCCTGCGAGGTGCAATTATCCTATGCGATCGGCGTCGCCGAACCGATTTCGGCACTGGTGGATACGGAAGGCACAGCAAAAGTTGACGAAGCAATCGTCGAAAAACTGGTTCGCGAGTTCTTCCCACTGACACCCAAGGGCATTATCAAGCACCTGAAACTTAAACGCCCGATTTACGAAGAAACTGCCCGCAACGGCCACTTCGGACGCAACAACCCCAACTTTACCTGGGAAAAAACCGACATGGCCGCCAAACTCCAAAGGGCGGCAGGATTGAAACCAATTCGAAAGAAAACAGCGAAAAAGTAGGTGTTCAAGCTTTAGCTTGCAAATAAAAAGCCCGGTTTAAATGCCGGGCTTTTTTATTGATTCTCAGGCTGGGGTTCAGATGTTGCGGCTTCCAGTTTCACAGCTCTATCAAAGTACACTTTCGCCGTGTTCGGATCGGCATTGTTTTCATAGGCCTTTCCGATCGCTCTGAGCAATGCAGGATCATCCGAAACCTGCTTGGCAGCAGCCAGATAAGCATCAATCGCCTCCGCATAGCGTTTCAGTCGATCGTATATTTCGCCCAGCGTTACCAGCGCAGAAATGTCATCCGGCTGAAGTGCTACGAGCTTTTTCTGGTGCTCAATCGCTTCGCCCGGACGGTCCATTGATAAATAAGCTGCCGACAGCGCCGCCAATGCCCGGGGGTCGTCGGGAGCCAGCTTTTCAAGTTTCTTCGCCTGAGTCGCGGCCTTTTTGGCCTCACCCATACGGGCATACAGACGGACTAATCGGCATCGGGCCTTCAGATGACGGGCATCTTGATTAAGAATGTCACGGTAAACCC
>JBDLJN010000078.1:0-13025 GCA_039714335.1 Planctomycetota bacterium | reverse complement strand
TCGATATTGGCCGTGGGAAAGCCAAGCGTGGCGCCCACCCCGCGTCCGGGAATGGTTTTGCCGATCAGGCGAAAAGGACGGCCCAGAATTTGTGCGGCACGGCAGGGACGCCCTTCTTCAAGCAAACGACGGATGGCGCTGCTGGAACATTTGCCCGGCTGGTTTTCGCCTTTTAGAACAATATCCACAAACGGTTCCTCAACAACCTCAAAACTGCGGGTTGTGCCAAATTGTCGCAGTGTTTCAATATTACCGCTGCGGCCGTAACCGAAATTGAAGTCCGGCCCCTCCACCATCACAGACGGGGACAAATTCGCCATCAGGAACTGATCGACAAAATCCTCCGGCGACAGGTTGAGAAGCTTTAAGCTGTCCTTGATCACGATAAGAATGTCCACGCTTAATGATTCAAGCAGCAGCGATTTCATCTGAAGCGGGGTCAGGATGCCCGGAACACGGTCAGGGTTCAGCAACACCGCCGGATGCGGGTCAAAAGTCATTACGGCAAGCTGAGTCTGCTTATCCCGGGCAATTTGCCGGGCGGCGTTGATAATGGACTGGTGGCCGCGATGGACACCATCGAAGTTTCCGATGGTGAGCACCATCCCCTTGGGTAATTCGCTCAGTGCCTGACGATCTTCGATAATCCGCATTCGATGTCTCCGTGGGTTCAATACCGGATATTATCTTACCGACAACGAACCCCGCTGGCAAGATGTTTTGGCCCGGCGGGATTTGAGCCGAAAAAAGCATATTTACTTTTCTCGACATTTGGGCTATACTTTTAAGAAGAAACCGCTCACAAAGATCATCAGGGAGTTCGGCAATTATGGAAAGGGACGTCAAACTCAAGAAACATCTGGGGCTACTGGATGTGTTTTCGGTTGCGGCCGGGGCGATGATCAGTTCGGGCCTGTTCGTACTGCCGGCGATTGTTTACCGCATTGGCGGACCTTCCATTATCGCATCCTACATGCTGGCATCGGTGCTGATTTTGCCCAGCGTATTCGCCAAGGCCGAACTGGCCACCGCCATGCCGCGGGCGGGTGGAACCTATTTCTATGTCAAACGCAGCATCGGCGGGCTGTGGGGGCTGTTCTGCGGGCTGAGCGACTGGTTTTCGCTGGCGATGAAGAGTGCATTTGCGATCATGGGTATCGCTTTGTTCAGTCGAATGTTCTGCCAGTACGCATTCGAAATCACACTGAATGATTCAATCCTGAAAATAATCGCGGTGGCGTGCTGTCTGTTCTTTGGCGGGATGAACTGGGTCAGCGTCAAAAGCACCGCACGATTTCAAAACCTGCTGGTGGTGTATATGCTCATCGTACTGAGTGCGTTTGTTGTCATGGGGATTTCGAGCGTGAAGATGGGGCGGCTTGAGCCGTTTGTTTTACCCGATGCGCCGCATGGTAAATGGACGATCCTGGCACTGGCCGGGGCGGTTTTTGTCAGCTTCGGCGGATTGACCAAAGTAACCACAATTGCCGAAGAAATCCGCCATCCGGGCAGGCAACTGCCGCGCGGGATGCTGCTGGCATGGGCGGTGGTGTCGCTCTTCTATGCGGCTGCCGTCTTTGTAACCATTGGGGTGCTGGACAGTGCGGATCTGGCCGCGTCGGACGCGCCGATCTCTACGGCGGCGGGCGTGTTTATGGGGACAACGGGTATGGTACTGCTAACGCTGGCGGCACTGGCGGCATTTATTACCACGGCCAACGGGGGTATCCTGGCCGCATCACGCAGCCCGATGGCGATGAGCCGGGACCACCTGCTGCCCGGCACACTAGCACAGGTCAGCAGGCGTTTCGGCACACCGGTATACAGCATTCTGATCACCTGCGGATTGATGATCGTCTCCATCATCTTTCTGGAACTGGAGCTGCTGGTCAAAACGGCTTCTACCCTGCTGCTGCTGATGTTTTTGATGGATAATGTCAGCGTGATCCTGATGCGGCAGAGCAAGATCCAGACCTACCGGCCGAAATTCAAAATGCCCTTCTACCCGTATCTGCCCGCCGCAACGATTGTTCTGTATATCATCCTGCTACTGGAAATGGGACTTGTGCCATTATCCATCAGCGGGGCCTTTTTAGTCGTGAGCACCGTGTGGTATAAACTCTATGCCGCCAAACGGGTTCAGCGGGATTCGGCGGTCATGCATGTGGTGCAGCAGGTAACGGACAGGGAAATTAAATCCCCAACGCTGGAGAATGAGTTGCGGGATATTCTGTTTGAGCGGGATAATATCATCGCCGACCGGTTCGATCATTTGCTGACGGATTGTACGATCTTTGACTTGGAAGGTAAAAAAAACGCACAGGAGGTCTTCGAGCAGGCTGCGGCGGTCTTTTCGGAAAAACTTGGTGTCGATCAAAAAAAACTGGTCGATAAGATCTGTCAGCGCGAAGCCGAAGGCTCGACGGTATTGGAAACGGGGCTGGCGATACCGCATGTGGTGATCGAGGGCGAAAAGAAGTTTGAGATTCTGCCGGTGCGTGCGGCGGATGGGATTAATTTCCCACACGCGAAGGACCCGGTCAAAACCGTATTCTTCCTGGCCGGTACGAAAGATGAGCGCAACTACCACCTGCGCGCCCTGATGGCGATCGCTCAGATCGTGCAGGAAAAAGACTTCTACGACCGCTGGTTCGCCGCAAGAGATACCGACGCTCTGCGAAATTTATTGTTGCTGTCAAAACGAAAACGCGATACGCAACAGTAACGCCGGCTTCCAGCCGGCAGTTTTAACAACAGCGCGGCGGCGCAAGCCGCCCGATATAACGCCGGCGGTTACCGAAAACGCAATCGGGGTGCTCGCGCACCCGCGCTGTTGTTCGCAACGAAAACACGAAATAATAGAATTCATAAGGAAGCAAAAAATGGAAAACCGCAAAGGATTAACAATGCTGGAATTAATCGTTGTGCTGTTTACTTTAGTTTTTCTTATCATTCTTATTTTCCCATTATTTTCTACTACGATATCATACGATTTACCAGCATCTCGTGTCGTTTGCGGCACCAACCTCAAAGGGCTTGGGACAGCCATGATAGTCTATGCAAATGATTATGATGACGAATTCCCTAAGTTGGGACATGGCCCATGGTCAAAAAAACTGGGCTACAGCTATGAGGATGCTGATTTCAAACCCTCTGATTACGAGGGCCCCTGTACGATAACATCGAGCTTATATCTGCTTGTCCGCGAAGCAGATGTTGCACCAAAATCATTTATCTGTCCCCAGCAGTCCAATCAAATTGAGTTTGACGGACAAAATTCAAAGGGGTTGGATATCGTCGAACTCTGGGATTTTGGACCTGATCCCTATAAACATGTCAGTTATGCCTATCAGAATCCCTATGGCAAATGTCCCCCGAGTGGAATTCACTCGGCTGCATTTGCAGTTATGGCGGATATGAGTCCATGGTTTATGAATGGAGATATCGTAAACCCCAATACTAATGAAAAACTACCGCCTCAAATTGTGGACATAACTAACACGAAAACTTTCAAAAAAAGTAACTCGCTTAACCATACTGAATATGAAGAAAATTTTCTGAGTTTTTATAAGATTAAACGACGGAGTAATTGCGGCCCCGGTCAGAATGTTCTTTTTGGCGATGGACATACTGCTTTTGAAAAATCCCCCAATGTGGGTGTAAAGCATGACAACATCTACACCTTCTGGTCCACCAGGGACAATCCGACCGAGCAGGACATCCAAGGCGGCACGGCGCCGACCAGCCGCAGTCCGGAAAACGATGCCAAGTCCACCAACGATTCCTTTTTGGGTATATAAAATAAGTTGTAATCCACTTAAAGCCCGTAGGGCTTCTAACAAGAATAGCCGCGGGTGGAGTGAAACGGAACCCGTGGTTTGCTGGCGCAACAGTTATTCGACCCTCATAACAGGGGTCGAATAATCATAGCGTCATTTATTATCGAGACATTTTGTTCAACCCCTACAGGGTTGTATGTGTTTTGTGGAACCATTACCACGGGTTTCGGTCGCTTTGCTCCCTGCACCCGCGGCTATTATTATCATGACCCCTTCGGGGTCCGATGAAGAAAAACAGGAGAACAAATATGACTCAACGAAAAGCGATACAGACGGATAGGGCACCAAAGGCGATCGGGCCATATTCGCAGGCATTGCAGGTGAGCAATACGCTTTATATCAGCGGACAACTGGGTATCGATCCGGCGACGGGGAAACTGGTCGCCGGCGGCACCGCGGAACAGGCCCGACAAGCACTCAAGAACATCATGGCAATCCTTGTTGAAGCGAATCTGAATATGCACGATGTCGTGCAGGTACAGGTCTTTTTAGGCAACATTGCCGATTTCGCGGCGGTCAACGAAGTTTACAAGACTTTCTTTGTCGAACCCTATCCGGCCCGCGGGGCTTTTCAGGTCGCGGCACTGCCCGCCGGAGCAAGCGTGGAAATCCTCGCCACCGCCATAAAAGATTAGAGCAATTTAATTTTTCGTGCCTTCTCTTCCCCCCCCATCTACGGATTTGTCGGTACGATAACAAAAAACCGACTGCCTTTTCCTATTTCCGACTCAACGGTTATCTCGCCATTGTGCCGGTCCAGAATCCTTTCGGCAACTGCCAGGCCAAGTCCCTGCCCGTCCTGATCATTGCCGTTGACCCGGTAAAAAACTTTAAAGATATTTTTGATGTTGTCCGCTTCAATCCCAATGCCGTTATCAGAGACACAATACACAACCCGGCCATCCTCTTCCTTGCCGGAAATCGAAATATGTCCTTTTCTCGCCGGATCAAGATACTTCAGCGCATTGCCGAATAGATTTGAGAATACACAATTCATCTGAAACCGGTCGCCACGGCAATCCGGAAGGTCCTGAATTTCAATGTCCGCACAAGTGGTCTTAATCTGAAAGGATAAATCCCGCCCGATTTCGTCTACCAGTTCGTTCATGTCCAATTCTTCAAAATGCGTCGGAGACACTCCCAAATGAGCCAGACGCAGCAAAGCAGCCAGCAGTGACTTCATTTTCTTGATCCCCTGCTTGACAAAACTCAGAGACTCCGGGATTTCATCGTCCAGGCACGCTTGTATCTCGGCCCGCTTTTCTTCCGGCATATCAACTTCTTCGAGAACTGAACGAAGACGATCCAGCGACTTGCCCAATTCACCGGCAAAGCCCACCGCATTGACGATCGGAGTCTGCAGGTCATGCGTCGCTATTTGAATGATGCTTTCAAGATGGTTGTTCTTGTCTTCCAGTATTTGGGCCATCTGTTTTAATTGTGACTCAATCTGTTTTTGCTCAGAAAGATCCACATCAATACAAAACAGCACCGATTCCTTTTCAGGATGACAAACGATCGTATGGATAGAATAAACCGGTACCATGCTGCCATCTTTACGAAGAAGCAACAACTCCCCTGCAGGCATGAGTTCACCGGAAGTGGTGACTGTCTTTGACATTTCAAGGGCGTCTTCAAACAGAGGGCGAATGTCATCAGGGATGATCAGGTCGGCGAGATTCTTCCCGATCGCTTCCTGACGTAAATAACCATAGATCTCCTCGCTGGCTTTGTTCCAGAAAATAACGGTACCATCACTGGTGTAGCCCTGAATAGAAACCCCCGGAATGTATTCGGTGAGATTATAAAACCAGTCATCACTTTGCCATGAAAAAATATCCTGGCTTTGATCATCAGTCATCTTCCGGCGCTTTTTGCTGTTTTCAGACTTTTTACGCTGCATATTCACCACCTGCCTCAGTAGAATTGTATCCACCCTAACTTCCGATACAGACAGACATCGCCTGTCTTTGGACAGTAAGCATACCCTTACTATGCCGGATTATCAAGATTTTCATTTTGAAAACCAGGTAAATCTACCCTGAGCTCACAAATATTGTGAGTTTTTGGGGTTATTTTTCCGCTTTCAGACATGCGAACCGGAACGACCCAGAGGATATTTTCAGTATCTTTGATAATAAATACCCGATTTTTGGTCTGTGGGTTCAGTCCGGCATCAATCAGAAAACGCCCTACTTTTTTCTTGCCGGCGGCACCAATGGGGTGGAAACGATCACCATTGCGGCGGAGTCGAATTTCTAGCGGGCCGCAAATCTTATCCGCATCGAACCACTCGACAAAAGCATTTTTTGTTTTCACGAACCGGGCCAGGTCAACGTCAGCGGCATTGAGCATCCGTGATGAAATCTGCCATGGACCAAAATTTACTGTTTGACCGATTGGCAGAGAGACCGGTTCAAATTCAGATGAATCATCCTGCACCGCTGCCTGTATCAAGACATTCTCATGATCGACAATGACTTCAATCCCGCCGGGAAAACTGGCTTTTGCCTTTGGCTGGTTAAGCATTTCTCGAATTGCATTGAAATGCTCTTGGGAGTAATCCCGCAGGCCGGTACCGAGTGTCATGATGGAGTGGCGGGTAATTTCATAGAAAGTCCATGGTGAACAGCTTCTCAGTCTTTCCCGTTTAAAACTGACCTGATAAGAACCACTCACTCCCGCACTCAACTCGTTCAATGAATCCTCCAATGCCTTCTCCACTCGTTTTTGAAGATCCTGGGCGGCAATTGATAATCGGTTCAGGGGTTTCACAAGGTCAGCATCGACCTGTAATTGGGGCAGCAGTTGATGGCGGATGCGGTTGCGGGTATATGTCAGGCTGGCGTTGGAGACGTCTTCGCACCAGTGGATCGAGTTGTCCCTGCAATATTGAATAATCTCAGACCTTCGAACATTCAGCATCGGTCTGATGTAGGCGTTACCGTTGATGACTGAGATCGGTTTGATGCCGCACAGACCGCGAAAGCCCGTGCCTCGCATGAGGCGATGGATCAGCGTCTCGGCCTGATCGTCGGCGTGATGGGCGGTTGCGATGTGGTCACAGTCGTGGATTTCGGCCATTTCTGCCAGCGTTCGCAGCCGCAACGCCCGCCCGGCTGTTTCAATCGACAGCTTATGCGTTTGCGCATACGCTTTAACATCAACGCTCTGCGAAACAACGGGAATGCCCAGCGATTGTCCAAGCTGCTGCACAAACGCATCGTCCATATCGGATTCGGCCCCGCGGAGGCAGTGGTTAACATGCCCGATGGCCAACTCGCACGACAGGGCGCCCCGCTTTTTGAATTCGGCCAACGCATGGACCATCGCCACTGAATCCGCCCCGCCGGAAACCGCCAGCAACACCCGATCAATGCCCTCAAGCAGTGAAAGGTTGATTTGTAATGCGTTCTCTTCAAACATTGCTAACAGAATAAAAAAAGGCCTGCTTCCTTGACGAAAACAGGCCCTGATCGTTCACGATTCAAATGCGTTTATTCCATCAATTCCGCTTCATCCAGAATCTCTTCCTCCTCCTTGGGTTCTACTACAGGCATTGGCGCCGACAGGACCGCTATCCGTTCCTGGGCCGCGGTGACATTGTCCGAAAATCGCGATTCTTTTTCGACCGCCTGTTTGTACAACTCCAGTGCCTCTTCACGCATCCGGAGCTTATAGTCCATCACGGATGCTGTGCGATAACGCGCCGGATACGGAGTCGCCTTGTTCCACTGGAAAGTACGCTGATAATAGACCACGGCAAGCTCATAGTTTTTCAAGTGGTCATAGATGCGTCCGGCTTTATAGGCCGCATCATCGATCTTGTCACTGGAGGGGTATTGCTGAATCAATGTATTATACAATCCAAGCGCCTGACGCAGCTTCGGCTGATTGATCATCAGGCTCAACCGAGCTTCACGGTCCAGTGCTCTGGCCTGACTATACAGGTCGTCCGCCTCCTGGATGGAATCGGTCGCGGATAAGTTTTCCGGGATCCATTCGGCCGGCTGGAGATATTGATAGCTAATCATCTGGTCGAACGTCTTTAACTCCATTTTGGCCCACTGCAGTTTCGTGGCGTTGCCGACAGACGCATAATAATCCAGCAGTCCGGTCAGTGCGCGGCGGTAGGCATCACGTGTGGCAGCCGCATTTTCGACATAGTCCACTTCGGCCGCATCCGGAGCCAGATAAACCCCATCCTCTGAAGCAGCCGGAACATTCCGGGGAGCCAACAGATGTTCATCCCGAACCCTGGGGTTCTCGCAACCAATGAGAAATACACTCGGCAGTACCAATGCGGCAATTAAACTAATCCTTGTCATGACTTCTACTCCTTTCGTATCCAGAAAGCATTCCGTTCTTTTGAATCTACAAAATACCAACTTTCAATCCGCTGTCAAGCATGTTTTTTATCGCCACATATCCTCTTCGCTGTATGGCCCCGTCGGGCCTTTGGCTTTGGGTTTGGGCCGGGATTTGATGATCGCCTCGGCAATGGGGATGTCGTTTTTGCGGGTAATCTTGATATTGGAGTGGTCCGTTTCGACGATATGCACCGTCTGGCCCATGGCCTCGACAAGCTGGGCATCATCGGTGATCGTGCTTTTATCCAGCGTTTCCAGCTTGGCATAGGCGTTTTTGAGCAGTTCCGCGTCAAAGACCTGCGGCGTCTGGGCCTCGTACAGGCCGGACCGGTCCACCGTATCGACAATTTTGCCGTTTTCGACCTTTTTCAGCGTTGCCACCACCGGACAGGCCAGCATCGCGGCCCCGGTTTCGCCGGCGGTCTTGAACAGCTCGTCCAGCCAGTCATTGGTCAGGCAGCACCGCACCGCATCGTGGACAGCAATCAATTCGGCCTCGTCCTTGACCAGTTCCAGCGCCTTGGCGACCGTCTCGAATCGCTCGGTGCCGCCATAACACAGTTTGACCCCGTTAAAGGCCAGCGCCGCGCCCCACTTGACCTTGACGATCTCTTCATCTTCCGGCGAGATCGCCGCGATGACCTGGCACACATCGTCCCGCTCGGCAAAATACTCGATGCTGCGGATAAACGCCGCCCGCCCGGAAATGTCCACAAACGGCTTCTTCCGATCCCCGCCAAACCGGCTGCTCGCCCCGGCCGCACAGATGATTACAGCTACTTTTTTCATAATATTCTCTTTGACACAGATTGACGCTGATTTACACTAATTCTCAATCTAATATAATACGAATAGAGTTTTATGCCAACCAAAAAGAGGAAAGCCCATGAAATCATTAGATGGACAAATCGCACTGGTCACCGGGGCCAGCCGGGGGATCGGCCGGGCCGTGGCGGTGTCTTTGGCAACACAGGGTGCCCATATCGTCGCCGCGGCGAGAAATCAGGAATTACTCGACAAACTCGTCAAAGACATTGAACAGATCGGACACAAGGCCGCTGCTGTAACATTTGACCTGGCCGATGAATCCTCGATCAATACACTGGTTGAGCAAATCAAAACGCAATTCGGGCAGCTGGATATTCTGGTCAATAACGCGGGGCTGACGCACTCGGCCCTGATGGAAGAAACGACCACCGCCGACTTTGACCGCATCATGGCAGTCAATACGCGCGGACCGTATATTTTGACACGCCAGTGTCTGCCGCTGCTGAAACGCTCTCCCCAGGCAACCATTGTCAACATCGCCTCGGTCGTCGGCGTCAAGGGCTATCCCAAGCAAAGCGCCTACACCGCCAGCAAGCACGCCCTCCGCGGTTGGTCGATTGCACTGGCCGAGGAACTGCGCGGCAGCAATATCCGCGTCCATGTGCTCTGTCCCGGCGGGGTCGATACCGATATGGTCAGCAATGTCCGCCCGGATATCCCAAAAGATGCCTTGATTTCACCGGAAGAGATCGCCGAACTAGTCACCTACTGCGCCACCCACAAAGGCAACGCCGTCATCGATGAATTCCGCATCCGCCGCACCGCCAGCGGCCCGTGGTTTTAAGCAACAGCGCGGCGGCGCAAGTGAGGTCGAAAATAACCTCACCGCACTCCGTAATCGCCTTCGGGGAGCTTGCGTTCCCGCGCTGCTGTTACTCTTCCACCGTCCATTGCAGGTCGGGGATGTGGGCTGCTTTGACAAATTCCACATGCCCGTCGGCAAAGGCGATATTACAGCCATCCTCATGTCGCACCAGCAAATCCTCCGGCCCGCCGAACTGGTTAAACCGGTCTTTGTAGACCATTGCATTCTGGTCATAGACATTACCAAATTCATTCAGAAACTCATAATGTCTGCGCGTCTTGATCGATGTACTCCGCGGGCCGGTTTCGAGCCCCATATCCGTCTCAAAGAAAAGAACGACATTTGCAGGCGCAGGCAAATCGCCCAGCTTCATGCCCGCAATGTTTTTGTTCATTGCGTAACAGCTCTCACCCTCAACCGCATCGGACTCGGGACAGACGAATGATTTCGGTGAAACATCGACCTCTTCAATGAAGAGATCGCACCAGTTTTCTGTGGGCAGCGTATCATCATAATCATTGGTATATACGATCATCGCTGTTGAAAGGCCTTTAAGATTCGTTCCACAGACAACACGTTGTGCTATCGTTTTTGTTCTCGACATCGCCGGCATCAGAATTGACATCAGCAGTGCAAAAAAAGGAAGCAATATGGCCATGAGAGAAGGGATGGCAATCCCTGTTATCGCCAAGCCGGTCCCTTTAAGATGAAGCTTTTTGTTGCCGATTTTAACCAAGGCGACAATCCCGCAAATAATCGCAGGCAAAAAAAGAAGCGGCCACAGAACACAGGTCAGGCACAACAAGCCCATCACCAATGAAGCAGTGGCCAGTCCGCAGGTTTTCGGCTCGTACGCCGCAACAGGTACAGTTTGTGCTCCCGGCTGCTGGGAAATATCCCCTAAGACATCGCCGCAATTGGAACAATGAGTTGATCCGTCCGGATTTTGTACACCACATTTTGAACAGTACATTTCGCTCCCTTTCAAAAAAGTATTGTTTATCTCATTTCCCGCAACAGCGCGGCGGCGCGAGCCGACCGATTATAACCCCGGCATCTCTCGTAATCCCATCGGGCGGCTCACGCCGCTCCGCTGTTGTTATCATTCCACCGTCCATTGCAGATCACCAAGTTTGTCCTCAGTGACGATTCCTATATGACCATCAATGAAAACAACATTACACACGGGCCGCCATGTTCCAGGAAGATAGTCGTGGGGACGATCTGTATGACGGAACACCACATCATCCAGTCCACCGAGTCCATTCCATTCAAGGTCAGAATCAAAAAACAACACCGTATTGAGTGACAAAGTGCTAATATTTATACCTGCGATATTTTTATTCATCGCATAATAACATTTTTTTTCGGTCTCATCCGGCGTAGGACATTCAAATCTCTTCCATGAGATATCAGTTTTACTCATGAGCAGATCACACCACTTTTCCGTTGGCAGTAGAGCCTCTGAATGACTGACATAATCTCCCATTGATTTAGAAAGACTCTGTAACTTTTTTTGGCATTGAAATTGTTGACTTTTCATCGTTGCGTTCTGCGATGCTGCCTCAAGGCTCCAGTTCAGGTTGTCAATATGGTCTTCCGTGACAAATTTGACATACCCGTCCCCAAAGACGATGTGACAGCCAAGCTGACCTTCCTTGTTGTGATGTAATATAACATCGTCCTGCCCGCCCACTCCATTTCGTCCTAAATTCGATTCAAACATCAATACCATGGAATAATCAACGCAGGTATGCCATTCCGTTTTATAAATATCCTCATTAACCGCATAACTAAACGATCCTTTGGGGTCAGCGGGACAGCGAAAAGTGTCTGCTGATAAGCCTCTCTTTTCTTTAAATGATTTTATCCCAAGCAGAATGTCGCACCATTTTTCCGAGGGCATTGGATATTGTGTATTATAATCGCCGGCATAAATCGTCATTACCTTGGACAGTTTTTTAAGGTTGCTTTCGCAAACAACCCTCTGAGCTATTTCTTTGGTCCTGGAAAACACAGGTATCATAACCGCTAAAAGTAGAATGGCAATCAGAACAACAAAATACCATAATGGATTCGGTAATCGCATCATTACTCCTTTATGTCAAATCTGCTTTATTCTTCCTTCTGCTGGATCTGTTCCAGTTGGATCTGGAACTGGGTCAGGTTTTTTTGGCCTTCGTCGTACTGGCCCTGGGCGTTTCTTAAATGTCGTCCAAGGGTGTCCCAGTTGCCCGCGAAGCTGCCGAGTCCGGCGGTCAGTTTTTGCAGGTTCGCACGAATCGCGGCGGCCTCTTTTTCGATCTGCATCCCGTGCAGGCCCATCACGATCGTCATCAGATACGCATACAGCAGGTTCGGCGAGATGGGGATGACCTTCTTTTCCAGTGCGTAATCTAAAATATCCGTGCGATCCTTGTCATATTTGACAATGGTTTCGTAGTAGACATTCTCGGCGGGAATATACATCATCGCGAAATCCAGCGTGCCCTCGCCGGGCAGGATATAGCTGGCCGCGATCTTGTCGATATGCTTGGTGACATCCGCCTGAAACTGGCGCCGCAGTTTGGCCTTTTCGTTTTCATCTTCGGCGGCCATCATCTGCTCGAACGCCGGCAAAGGGAACTTCGCATCGATCGGCACCGCAAAATCGGGCAGTTTGACCAGTGCATCAACAATCTTTCCGTTGGCAAAGGTGTGCTGCAAAGTAAAACTGTCCGCCGGAAGAATCTGTCCCAGCAGCGATGCCAGCGAGTACTCACCCATCTGGCCGCGCAGCTTGGGGGCCTTGAGGATGTTCTGCAGACTGCGGATATCGCCGCTGACCTGCAGCAGCCGTTCGCTGTCGCTTTTGAGCTTGCCGATCTGCTCTTTGAGCTCGCCAAAGGTTTTTTGGCTGTTGGTCAGAAAATTAGTGATATTTTCCTGTCCGGTTCGCAGATTTTTCTCCAGCGACTGGCTTTGAGCGTCCTGTTTGGACTGCAAGCCTTGAAACTGGGTCTGTAACTGGGTAAGATTATTGCTCTGGACCGCCGATTCCCGCCGGGAAGCATTGAGACCCACTAACACAACGACCACCAAAGCCAGCACCGCACCTATCAGGATAATGATCAAGACTTCAGGCATTTCGCTTCTTTCCTTTCCGTTTCGGGCATTATATACCCTTGAGGGTAGTAAATCCCC
>JBDLJN010000077.1:0-13042 GCA_039714335.1 Planctomycetota bacterium | reverse complement strand
GGTGTCCCAGCTGCTGCCCGATCGGTTAATGTCCTGGTTGAACGACGTATTGGAAAACATGCTGCTCATGTTGGTGACGCTGGAGGTAACCCAGCTGCTGATGTCCTGGTCGAACACCAATGCATTGGAGAACATGCTGCTCATGTTGGTGACGCTGGAGGTATTCCAGCCGCCGATGTTCTGGTTGAATGCCGATGTGCTGACGAACATCCCGCTCATATCGGTGACGCTGGAGGTATCCCAGCTTCCAATATCCTGGTTAAACGGCGTATTGGAAAACATATAGCTTATATCGGTGACACTGGAGGTATCCCAGTCGCCGATGGCACCGTTAAACAACGACGCATCCTTGAACATCTGGGACATGTTGGTAACGCTGGAGGTATCCCATCCGCCAATGTTCTGGTTGAAAGACGATGCCCCCTCGAACATTTCGAACATGTTGGTGACACTGAAGGTGTCCCAGCCGCCGATGGCACCGTTAAACGCTGACGCACCATAGAACATCGAGCGCATACTGGTGACGCTGGAGGTCTCCCAGCCGCCTATTGTCTGGTTGAACGACGACGCACTGTTGAACATCGAGCGCATACTGGTGACGCCGGAGGTGTCCCATCCACCGATGGCACCGTTGAACGACGACGCATACTGGAACATAAAGCTCATGTCGGTGACGGCTTCAATCCCGTCCGAGGAGAGCGGCACTGAAACAAGGCTCGAACATTCATGGAATGCACCGTACATGCTGACAAAGCCCAGTTGCCCCCAGTTGTCGACGCTTATCAGCTTTGCGCGCTCGGACTCCGCCCCGCCGTAGCCAAAGCTGTTGTACTCCGTCACGCTGCCGGTAACCGTGACGGTATAGATTCCGTCACCGCCGTAGTCGTGCGCATGAGGGCCAGAAGTCGTTACATGTTCAACAGGACTGTCATCCCCCCAGTCAATATAAGCATCCACCGTACCAGCCAGCGCGAGGGTGACCGTGTTGGGGTCACCGAGGCTAGTGTCCCAGATCGTTACGAAAGCGCCGTCATCAAGCCACTGAAAGGCCATATCAGCAAGGTCATTTGGCTCATACGTTGTCAGCCACCCTGAGGCCATAACAGCAAAGTCATCAAGGTTGACCCTGCAGTCGCCGGTAAGGTCAGCCGACGGGCAACCAGCCTGAACCGTGCCCGTAAGAACAAAACACAGGATGATCGCCTCCGATAATACAGCAAAGATTTTCGGTTTCATTACTTGGCCTCTGGATTGATCCTTAGTATTTACCCCCATCGGTTGTGGGATCGCGGCTGAACAAACGTAGGATAGCATATTCAGGGTGGATTTGTCAAGAATAATCCCGTGTTCACCCTATGTGCAAAATCAGCGATTTTGTCGGGTTTATCAATTTATTTACCATGAAGTTCAGGAAGAGCATAAAAAGTTTTAAATTATTTTTTCCTCATTTCCTTCGAGTTCTTCATGGTTGTTTTTTCGCCTAATCTGTGTAAATCAGCATCTAAAGTCCATTTTTCCGGAAATACCGCTAATTCTCTCAATGCGGCCTTGACTTTTGACGATTAATGGGGTATAGTGCTATTTAATCAGACGCGGCGGGTTATACCAAAGCCGGTCGCGAACCTGTCACACAAGTGAAGATTGTGGTTTGAGTTTCGCAGAATCGGGGCATGTATCCCGATGCGGTCGGCCCGGAATGCTCGGTGCTATCGGAGACGGCCCATCGACAAACGCCCCATAACCCTGCGAAGACTGGAATAACGGAATGTTGAACAGGAGACACAGTATGATTACGCAATTCATGCCGCAGGCGGTGCCTGCACCCATCCCTTATTTAATCCGATTCGCGAAGCGCGTTTTTTTATGCTGCCCTTACAGGGCGTTGCCCCGGGCTAAGTTATGTCGGCCTTTCAGGCGCTGGCGCAAGCACTACGGGTTCCGGTCGCCGTGCTCCCTTTGCCCGCGGCTATTGTTGTCAGAAGTCCTGCGGGCTTCGCAAAAAAGAAAAAAGTGTCTGACCTCTTTATTTGGAGAAATATATAATGGCTAAAAAACAAAACAACGAAGCAATCTACAAGCCCGGTTCGGAAGTCATCGTTGATATGCTGCTCGAACAAGGCGTCGATACCATGTTCGGCTACCTGGGCGGCGTGGTGCTGCCGCTATTCGATAAGATCTACGATGCGCCGATCAACTTCATCATCCCCCGCCACGAGCAAGGCGGCTGCCACATGGCCGACGCCTACGCCCGTGCGACCGGTAAATGCGGCGTGGTCATCGCTACATCCGGCCCCGGCGCAACCAACCTGACCACGGGACTGGCAACCGCGATGATGGATTCGGTACCGCTGGTCGCCATTACCGGGCAGGTGCGTACCTCGCTGATCGGCAACGACGCGTTCCAGGAAGCGGACACCACGGGTATTACCCGCCCGATCACCAAGCATAATATGATCATCAAGAATCCGAACGAACTGGCCCAGAGCATCCGCGAGGCATTCTATATCGCAACGACTGGCCGGCCGGGGCCGGTGCTGATCGATATCCCGGTGGATATGCAGGTGGCCCAGTGCCCGATCCCGCCAAAAAAGCCCATTGAACTGCCCGGCTTCAAGATTCAGCACAAAGGCCACGCCCGCCAGATCGAGGCAGCCTGCAAAGCGATGAACGAAGCCAAAAAGCCGGTGCTGTATGTCGGCGGCGGCTGCATTATCTCCGGCGCCTCTGAGGCCTTGCGGGCCGTTGCCAAAAAGGCCAACATCCCCGTTACGACCACGCTGATGGCGCTGGGGGCCTATGACCAGAACCGTCCCGAGTCGCTGGATATGCTGGGGATGCACGGCTCGGCGTATGCGAACTATGCGGTTCAGCACGCCGATCTGCTCGTCTCGGTGGGTGCGCGGTTTGACGACCGTGTAACCGGCAATCTGGAGACGTTTGCCCCGCACGCGAAGATCGTTCATATCGATCTGGACCCGTCGAATATCGGCAAGAATCTCCATACGGATATTCCGGTTGTCGGCGATGCCAAAGAGGTGCTTGAAGCGATGCTCGATCGGCTTGAGTATAAGCCCCGCAAGAAATGGTCCGAACAACTTGCCGCATGGAAGGCCCGGCATCCGTTTACCTATGATAAAAATGCCGATGTCATCAAGCCCCAGTTCGTGATCGAAGAAGTGTGCCGGCAGACCGGCGGCGATGCGATCATCACCACCGGCGTCGGGCAGCACCAGATGTGGGCGGCGCAGTTTTACAAGTACAGCCAGCCGCGGCAGTTTATCACCTCCGGTGGGCTTGGCACGATGGGCTTCGGCGTGCCGTCCGCGATCGGTGCGCAGGCCGCCTGCCCGGATAAAGTTGTCGTCGGGATCGACGGCGACAGCAGCTTTAATATGACGATGACAGAACTTTCGACCGCGGTCATGTATGACCTGCCGATCAAGATCGTGCTGATCAACAACGGGTTCATGGGAATGGTGCGTCAGTGGCAGGAACTGTTCTACGGCAAGCGCTATTCGCAAAGCTCGCTGAAGAACCCGGACTTTGCAAAGGTGGCCGAGGCGTTGGGCTGCGTAGGCATTACCGTTGATAAAAAAGATCAGGTTTCCGCCGCGATCGAAAAGATGCTGGCCCAGACAAAACCGTGCGTGGTCGATTTCCGGGTGGATCCGGAAGAGAACGTCTGGCCAATGGTTCCGGCGGGCAAGTCGCTGCACGAAATGGACGGTCTGGATATTTTTGAAATGGCATAACCACAAGTTTGGAGAATGATTATGAAGCATATATTGAGTGCATTAGTCTTGAATAGGCCGGGGGTTTTGGCCCATGTGGCGGGGATGTTCGCCGCCCGCGCATTTAACATCGATTCGCTGGCGGTCGGCCGTACCGACGATCCAACGCTGAGTCGGATGACAATTGTGATCGTCGGCGATGATAAGGTGGTCGAGCAGGTCCGCAAGCAGTTAATCAAGATTGTTGAGGTAGTCAAAGTCCAGGATTTTGTCGGGCAGGACACGGTCGCCCGCGACCTGATGCTGATCAGCGTGGCGTGTACCCCGGAAAAACGCCCTGAAATACTGGCTCTGATCGAGATGTTCGGCGGAAAAGTTGTGGACATTGGCCCGAAATTCGTTATGGTAGAGGTCGCTGGTCCGGAAAACAAAATCGAGGCGTTTATCGATCTGTGCCGGCCGTATGGTGTTAAAAGTATTGTCCGCACGGGGACAGTGGCAATGGCCCGGCAACCCCGGGCGAAATCGGAAGAATAACCTAACTTTTTGAATAGAATCAGGAGAACTAAAAAAAATGGCTACACTTTTTTATGAACAGGATGCCCCGCTGGATACACTCAAGGGCAAAAAAGTCTGCGTAATCGGTTACGGCAGCCAGGGCCACGCCCACAGCCAAAACCTGCGCGACAGCGGCATTGAAGTCAATATCGCCGAACTGGAAGGCACAGATAATTATAATCTTGCCAAAGAGCATGGATTTTCACCTGCTTCGATTGCCGAGGCAATGGATGGCGCTGCGCTGATCATCGTCACGCTGCCGGATGAGGTTCAGGCAATGGTTTACGAATCGGATATTAAGCCCAACCTCAAGTCCGGCCAAACGCTGGGCTTTTGCCACGGCTTCAATATTCACTTTGGTTACATTGTTCCGCCGGAAGGCGTTAATGTTGTCATGATCGCCCCCAAGGGCCCGGGGCATCTGGTCCGCAGCGAATATGAAAAAGGCGGCGGCGTGCCCTGTCTGATCGCAGTCGAAAAGAACGAAGACGGCAACGCCAAGAATGTCGCACTGGCCTGGGCCAACGGCATCGGCGGCGCCCGTGCGGGCATCATCGAAACCACCTACAAGGAAGAAACCGAAACCGATCTGTTCGGCGAGCAGGTGGTTCTGTGCGGCGGACTCAGCGAACTGATCAAGGCCGGTTTTGAAACTTTGGTCGAAGCGGGCTACCAGCCGGAGATCGCTTATTTCGAGTGCATGCACGAAGTCAAGCTCATCGTGGATCTGATGTATCAGGGCGGCCTGAGCTACATGCGTTACAGCATCTCCAACACGGCCGAGTACGGCGACCTGTCCCGCGGCCCGCGCATCATCACCGCCGAGACCAAGGCCGAAATGAAAAAATGCCTTGAGGAGATCACCTCGGGCGCATTTGCCAAAGAATGGGTGGCCGAGTACAAAGGCGGCCTGAAAAACTTCAACGCCCTCTACAACGCCGACCACGGCAGTCAGCTTGAAGAAGTTGGCCGCAAACTGCGTAAAATGATGAAGTGGGTTAACGCGAAAGAAGTTTAAGGCCTGTCCATTATTAACCGATAAAAAGAGGGGCGGTTCTTGAAATCGCCCCTCTTTTGCGTTAAAAATGCGTATGAAAGGCATAAAAACAGGTTTTTATAGGAGTACGATTGTGAAGATAAATTGTCTGTGCTTAACATTGACCGTGATAGGCGTATTTTTCCTTGGCGGATGCAGCGACCCGCTCGATACGTACACCCCTGTTTTTGACCGGTATTACTCGACAACACTCAAGCTGAGTACGTCGTCAGACGTGCTGGCGATGGTTCAGGACCCCGAGACCGAACTGCTTAGTCAGAGCGACAGTGTGGTGGCCGCATGGGGCAAAAAAGACGATAAGGATCGAACGCACTGGTTCAACATGGTCGCCTTTGACGAGGAGCATATGAACGCGGTTCGCAAGTACGGCTTTATCCTCGAAGAACGACACTGGGGCTGGAATGTAGCCCCAGCACCCGCATTGCGGCTGGATGTTGAAATGGTAATGGATGCCGAGGTACTGGATGCCGCCTATGCCGGTAACAATGAAAAACAAATCGAGATCATCAAAGCCGCCAAGGAAATGTTCGATATCGACGCCCTTGAACTGACCTTTGACAGCCAGACATTGCGCAATTCGACGATCATGGTGCAGCAGGCCTTTCAGAGTGTGCTGATCAAACTGGCCCAGTCGCCGGCCTATGCGGTCAAACTGCCGCTGTATGAGGGAATGGGATTTGAACATCCGACGCTCGGCGAAAGCTATATTCGGATGCTGGTCGAAGACGACATCGTCAAGATCAAGATCAAATGCAGCAAACACTGGTTCACTCACGAACCGTTCGAAGAACATGACGACGTGATCTATATGTAAATTGCAGCAATAAACTGTCTCAAAACAATTCCAAAGCGGGCTTTCGAGTCCGCTTTTTTTTATTGAATTGCTCCCTCGATTGCCTGAGTTAGTTTCTCCGGCTCGTCGGTGCCGATCGCAATTTTTCTGCCGGAGTCTAACTCTGCCTCCACGGCATCAAATCCGTTGATGTTATAAATCCATCCGTTCTTATACATATGAATGCCCCAGCCATGGATCCACTTTGTACGAATCGGCTGACAGCTCCGAATCCTGTTCAGCGGATATTTTTTGCGAAACACCCCCTGCCCAAAACGGATATGGATAAACTCGTTATCGATTCTGACCGTCAAGCCAGAAAGCATCGCAGTTGCCCACATAAGAGCAGGAATTGAAATTCCCACCGAAAAACAACCGATCGTCAGGCAGATCTTATCTTCGCGAGACATGTCATCCAAATCAGGAAGCTGAAACAATATGATGCAAAGAACAACGGCCGGAACCGCCGTAAACATCAAACAGACATAAAACCAGATGCCTCCTTTTTGTGTATGTTCGTATTTTGGCATCATTTTGGGTTTTCCTTTCACTTTCGGTGTCATTCTACTATAATGACGCTCAAAATCGAATAATGCAGCAAAAAAAGTTTAAAATAGTTTCGGCCAGCGGTCGAATCCTCAACTACGAACTAAAAACTAAGAACTAGGAACTGAAAATATGGCACATTTGTATATTAAGGACCTTCAGGCCGGACAGCAGATTCAGGATACGTATATGGTCACCCAGCCGGTACTGCGGAACACCGCCAAGGGCGATCTGTACATCGCGATGTTTCTCTCGGACAAGACCGGCAAGGTCAACAGCCGACTGTGGCAGGCCACGCAGGAGATCTACCAGGCCCTGCCGAGCGAGGGGTTTCTCGCCATTCGCGGCAAGAGTGAACTGTACCAGGGCAATATGCAGATCGTCGTCAACGATATTCAGGTCGTGGAACCGGATCAGGTGCGACTGATGGATTACATGCCCCGAACGGATAAGAATATCGGCGAGATGTTCGAACAGGCCAAAACGATCTTAGGCACCATCGAAAACAACGATCTGAAATTACTAACCCAGGCATTTTTAGACGATCAGGAATTAATGAAGCAGTTCTGCATCGCTCCGGCGGCCATGCAGATGCACCATAACTACCTCGGCGGCCTGCTGGAGCACACGCTGAACATGCTCAATGTCGCGCAAGTGCTGTTCCCGCTGTATCCGAAGATTCAAAAGGATTTAGTACTCGCAGCGATTCTCCTGCACGATATGGCCAAGACACAGGAGCTGTCTTATAAAATCGGTTTCAGTTACACCGACCGCGGCCAGCTGCTCGGTCATATCATCCAGGGCACGCAGATGGTCACACAAAAGGCCGACGACCTGAAGGCCAACGGAACACCGGTCAACTCGGAGATTCTGGATAGCTTACTGCACATTATTGTCAGCCACCACGGCCAGTACGATTTCGGCTCGCCGAAACTGCCCGCCACGCCGGAAGCGTTCATGGTCAACTACATCGACAACCTCGACGCCAAGATGAACCAGACCGCTGCCCTCATCGAAAACGATCCCGGCAATGACAACTGGACAAGCTACCAGCGGTCCCTGGAGACCAAACTCTACCGCAACCGCGTTCTTGAAAACGGAGATTAAATATTGTTGAATAGCGATTGAAGGAGAAATAATGATAAATCTTTATGTCGCATGGGTAAGTATGCTGCTGGGGGCCATTGCCGGAGCAGTCATCGGGCTGTTCTTTTACAACAACGATTTTCTCGGCGGCTACACTTCATGGCGCAGACGAATGGTCCGGCTGGGACACATCGCCTTTTTCGGCATCGGCCTGATCAACCTTGCATTCGCCCTGAGCTTAAAGCCGCTTGGAATACCAGAAACACCCCGAATCCCCTCTTTACTTTTGATTGTCGCAGCGGTCGCTATGCCGCTGACCTGCTATCTTTCTGCGATTAAGCCGTTTTTCAGGCACTTCTTTTTTATTCCTGCCTCATCGGTTATATTGGCATTAACCATATTTAGTTGGAGGATATTCCAATGAAAATTGCCCTGATCGCAATGAGCGGCATCCGGTGCTGTGATTCGGAAATGCTGGAACTGGGACTCACGTTGCCGGGCTTTGTCGAACGAAGCAAAACCATCGCGTCTTTACCAAGTCTGGGACTGCTGACACTGGCCGGCATGACACCTGATGAACATCAGGTCGATTATATCGAGATGCCGGACCTTGGCACGATGGATCAACTCAAAACCGACTATGATCTCGTCGGGATATCCACTTACAGCGCCCAGATCAACGAGGCCTATGAACTCGGCACCCATTTCAAAAAAGCGAATGTTCCCGTCGTTATCGGCGGACCGCATGTCACCGCCCTGCCGAAGGAGGCATTGAAGTTTTGCGATAGCGTGGCGATCGGACAAGGGGAAGCTGTCTGGCTTGACGTTCTGGCTGATACCCAAAAAGGGAAACTGGCCCAAACCTATGGTTCGGTGGATACGGATTTTGATTTGACTGATGGGCCGATGCCCGCGTTTGAACTGCTCGATATTTCAAATTACAATCGCCTGACCGTGCAGACCAGCCGGGGATGTCCGCATCGATGTCATTTTTGCGCAAGTTCGGTCATGCTCACAGATAAGTATATCCAAAAGCCCGCTGGAAAAGTGCTGGCTGAGATCGACCGGATTAAACAACTCTGGCCAAACCCGTTTATTGAGTTTGCGGACGACAACACCTTTGTCAATAAACAATACTGGAAAGAACTTCTTACCGAATTAAAGAAACGCCGCATCAGATGGTTTGCCGAAAGCGATCTGTCCGTGAGCGAAGACGAGGAACTGCTGGATCTTATGCGGCAAAGCGGCTGCGCACAGGTGCTGATCGGACTGGAAAGCCCGACATCCGAACCCCTGGCCGGCCTCGACCTGAAAGCCGATTGGAAATATAACAATTTCGCCAAATACGCAGATGCGATTCGCAAGATTCAGAGCCATGGGGTCACCGTTAACGGCTGCTTTATTCTCGGCCTGGACAAGCAAACGCCGGATATCTTTGATCGGATGTTCGAGTTTGTCAAAACATCCGAGCTGTATGAGGTTCAGGTGACGATATTGACACCGTTCCCCGGGACGGCACTGTATAGCAGGTTAAAGAGTGAAAATCGGCTGCTCGAACCGGAAAACTGGAAAAAATGCACGCTCTTTGATATCAATTTCATCCCTTCGGATATGACCGTTGAACAACTTGACACCGGATTCAAGGGGCTCGTTCAAAAACTGTATTCGCAGGAATTCACGAATCAGCGGAGAAATGTGTTTAAGGAAAACCTTCGTCACAGGAGATGAGAAAAATGAAGAAAGATTTACCGGTAAGCATTCTTTTCTATCTGGCGGCGGCCTACGACGGCATCTTAGGGATCCTGTTTCTTGCCTGGCCAATGTGTATGTTCGAGCATTTTGAGGTAACACCGCCGAACCATGCGGGGTATGTGCAGTTTCCGGCGATGCTGCTGATCGTTTTTGCGGTCCTGTTTGTCAACATCGCCAGAAAGCCCGTCGAAAATCGAAACCTGATCTTCTATGGGATCCTGTTGAAAGTGTCGTACTGCACAGTGGTATTCGGCTACTGGTTTACGAACGGCATTCCGGTCATCTGGAAACCTTTCGCCGTGTGCGATCTGGTCTTTATCATCCTGTTCATTCTGTGCAAACTTAGTTTGTGTCCAAAAAAAGCGTCCGTATAGGACGGGGAAAAGTTGCAGGGTGACGCAAATAGTTAAACAGTCTGAAAGACTGTTGTATTATAGCCCAGGGCAACGCCCTGGGTTTGCAGATCACACAAACATCAATCGCCCTGTAAGGGCAGCGTAATCAATCCCAAAGGTATCGTTCGTCGTATTCAACATTATATTTCTGAAGAAATTCAAGCAACCCTTCTTCGAACGTAACCGTTCGATGGTGTTCTTTCTGCCCGGTAATATAATGCTTGACCGAATCCACTCTGGAACTGCTAACCGAGAATGCGCCGTAGCCGTTTTGCCATGCAAACTTTTGAGAAAATTTGAATAATTATTAGCTAGAGCTTTTGAATATGTGATAGCAATAATCCTTTTATGGTCGCAAATGTTAAGGTTGGTTGCCCCTTCTTCAAAGTATGATGTCAGGGTTACCAATCCATTTTGGATGGAATCAAGATAGTTTTCTTGTAAATGGTTAATAATTCTATGGGGTGTATTAAACTGCTCATTTATCAAAAACAGATTATCTTTGTCATCAGAATCAGGATGCAATACATACCAAAAAACTTTATAGAATTCATTTAATTCTAATAGTTGACTGTAAACAGGTAGTAGCAGGTCTGATTCTACGTTGACCATGATCTTTATCAGCCCATCTTCATTGCATTCTATCGTATGGCCGCTAACAATATCATCGGGGTCATTTCCGTTTTTATCGGAAGAAGAGGGGATGACTCCAACGGGAATCTTAAAGGATTGTTCAGGGGGGAAATGAACTCTACTTGTTGACCAAAATATATCAGAAGCAGAATTAGGTTCAACCTCAGCTTCTAATTGGTTGATATCATAGTTATCAAGTTGACGAGCAAATGGATTTCCCAGACCATTTGCTTTGGTAGAGTTCAACATGTTTTGAATTGCTTGGCCAGGATCGGAAGCCCAAGCCCAGTAAATCTGATAAAATGGCTCGGTGGGACTTTGCTCCTCAATTAAACTTGTAAATAGGAATTTCTCCAAATTACACGCTCTTTCGTTTGATTTTTGCGCCGGTGGCGTTGAGGCGTTCTTCGATGCGGTGGTAGCCGCGGTCGATGTGGTAGACGCGCTGGACGAGGGTGGTTCCCTCGGCTGCCATGCCCGCCAGCACCAGTGCGGCGGACGCACGCAGGTCCGACGCCATCACCGGCGCGGCGATGAGTTTATCGACGCCGGCGACAATGACATTGGGCCCTTCCTTTCGCAAATTCGCCGCCATACGATTCAGTTCCGCCACATGCATAAACCGGTCGGGATAGATCTTTTCCGTCACCACGCTGTTGCCCTCGGCCATCGACAGCAGCGCCATGAACTGGGCCTGCAAGTCGGTTGGAAATCCCGGGTACGGCTGAGTGGTGATATCCGCCGGACGGATGGGGCCGTCAAAAGATACTTCGCAGCCGCCGTTGGAGTTTTCGACCGCCACACCGATATGTCGAAACCGATCCGTTACGGCCAGCATATGATCGAGCTGGCAGTTGTTGATTTGCAGTTTGCTTTTGGTGATCGCCGCGGCGACCATAAACGTCCCGGCCTCGATGCGATCGCCGATAACCGAATACGTCACGGGCTTGAGTTCCTTAACCCCCTCGATCACCAATCGCGGCGAACCGATGCCGCTGATCTTCGCACCCATCGCGTTAAGGCAGTTCGCCAAATCCGCCACCTCCGGCTCACACGCCGCCGATTCGATGATCGTGATGCCCTTAGCCAGCACCGCCGCCATCATCACGTTGTCCGTCCCCAACACCGTCGAACCGAACGGCCCGCCAAGAAAGATCTGCGTCCCCACCAACCCCCCCGCCGGGGCTTCGGCGACGATGTAGCCGTTTTCAAGGTGAATCTTCGCCCCCAGCGCCTTAACGCCGCGAAGGTGAATATCGACCGGCCGGTCACCGATCGCGCAGCCGCCGGGCATGGACACCTTGACCCTGCCGCAGCGTGCCAAAAGCGGCCCCAGAATACAGATGCTCGCCCGCATCTTCCGCACGATCTCGTACTCACCGACGGGATTGTCGATCACATTTGCATCGATATGCAGTCCACCGGCATCCCGGTACACCTTCGCCCCCAAGCTTTGCAGCAGCGTCTCCAGCGAGCGAATATCGGACAAATCGGGGGCATTGGGGATCGTCGATGCTCCCGGCGCCAGCAGCATCGCCGCCATCACGGGCAGTGTCGAATTCTTTGAGCCGGCCACATCGATCGAGCCGGACAGTTTAACCGGACCGTCAATTTCGAATATATCCATAATCAATTCCTTGCAAAATGAACCCTTTAGGGTTATAAATTCCCACGAGAATAATGGCAACCTTTTTATTGTAAAGCAACCTGTCCGCGTATAAACGGGAGCATTCAATTACGGTTGCTACCGTTGATGTACTATAACACGCAGGCATTCAGGAAGTCAAAAGGGAAAATAAAACCCCGCTAATGTTAACATTGGCATACTCATTATTGATATCGGCATTTTATGGACAGATTATTTAACATCATCGCACAAACACTGCCCGACGAAAAAACGACCGTTTCGGTCACGCCTGAATCATTCTGGGATTCGGCCTCGATAATCCTGTGCACCGTCGGGGTATGCATTCTGATAACCTGGCTGTTCTGGTACGGCGGCTTCGGCGCCCTGCAAAAAGCCCCAACACGGCGGCATCGATGGTGGCTTCTGCTCTGGCCGCTGCCGATTCTGTTTTTTTGGTTATTAAGCAGCGCTCTTACTCTGAAGGCCGTCGCCGCATTAAAAAGTTCGGATGTAGAATCCCTGTCGGATACGATACGGTACCCGGTCAGCGCTGGACTGCAAATCGGCCTAATCGCGGTAATGCTCATCATCGCGCACAAGGCCTTTGCCCGGCGGCTAAAGGGATTCGGGCTGAACATCCGAACAATTCACAAAGACGCCGGTTTCTCGGTGGTTTACCTGCTCGCAGTTTTTCCGCCGCTCCACTTTGCCCTGATCGCTGTTCTGATAGCCGTGCAGTTTGTCAAGAGCGATTTTGAGATACAGGATCATCAGACGCTGACATTTCTGACCGAGAGCAGCAGCATCGCGGTCATCATCATGACC
>JBDLJN010000076.1:0-13123 GCA_039714335.1 Planctomycetota bacterium | reverse complement strand
TTGGGTAAAACCGGTTCTTGTATGAATTTCTTTGTTAAATTTTCTAATGTGACGCTAAGTAATTCCTCAAACTCAAGATGTTTAAGTTTATTTGCAATATTTTTCGCGGTTTTTTCTCCAATACCTGGTATATCAAGATGGTGTATTAATTTCCAAAGTGATAAATTTTTGCTCTGCAAAAGGGTCTCTTCTACGATTTTTTTGTTTTTAGCATCATGTATGAAATTATAAATGACTTTGGGTCTTTTGGGCTCGGATGAAACGATTAGTATTTTTTTGAGTTCTTCAAAAGGTGCAGCCATCAATTTCTCAAGGGAACTAAAATTGTCTGCAATAATTTGAGCGGTTTGTGTGCCAACATTTGGCATACCTAATGCTGCAATTACACGCCAGAGAGGCTGTGTTTTACTCTCATCAATACTTTTTATTATATTTTCAGCGCTTTTGGTTCCTAGACCTTCAAGTGGTGCAAGATCAAAGATTGTAAGATTATATATATCGGAGAAAGTTTTTACCAATCCTTTATCGACAAGTTGTTCGATTATGGCTGGTCCGAGATTCTCAATATTCATCTGCCCCTTGCCGACAAAATACTCGAGACATTCTTTGAGTTTCGCAGGGCAATCAGGATTCTTACAAAAATAACTATGTGTATATTCGCTTTTTCCTTTTAATAACGCCGCTTTATCTTGCCTTTTTCTTTTAGCCACTTTTACACCTTGATTGCATACTGGACAACTTGCTGGCGGCTTAACCTGTGGGCCTCTCATCAAGGTCTTTTGAATTACTTTAACCACCTGCGGGATGATCTCGCCGGCTTTTTCGATGATAACTGTATCGCCACAACGAACATCCAGCCGCGAAATCTGGTCAAAGTTGTGCAGGGTGGCGCGTTTAACGGTTGTTCCGGCTAATTGAACAGGTTTCAGGTTGGCAACCGGCGTGAGTGTGCCGTTTTTGCCGACCTGGACGACGATGGATTCAACGGTCGTTTCGGCCTGTTCGGCGGCGAACTTATAGGCAATGCACCACTTGGGCGCCCGGCCGGTTGTGCCGAGGATATCATGCTGGTCATAGCGGTTGACCTTAATCACCATGCCGTCGATCTGATAATTCAGCGTATCTTTTTTCTTTTCCCACGCATGGCAGATTTTAATGACCTCGTCAATCGTCGCAGCTTTTTGGATATACTCATTGACCGGCAGGCCGAAATCCCGGAGTTTGTTCAAAGCGTCATAATGTGTTGCGGCCAGTGGTGTACTGACCTGTCCCAGCGAATAGGCAAAAAACGCCAGCTTGCGTTCGGCGGTGATGCGGGCGTCCAGCAGTTTCAGTGAACCAGCCGCGGCGTTGCGGGGGTTGGCAAACGGCGGCTCGCCGGAATCGGTCCGCAGGGCGTTTAGTTCGGCAAAGGCGGCCTTGGGCATATAGACCTCGCCGCGGACCTCGAGGGTATCGGGGATATTCTCGCCTTCCAGCGTCAGCGGGATCGCGCGGATCGTGCGGATGTTGCTGGTAACATCGTCGCCGCGGGTGCCATCGCCCCGTGTTACGGCCCGAACCAAATGTCCCTTTTCATACTGCAGACTGATGGCCAACCCGTCAATCTTTGGCTCGACGGTGTAATCGTAATCGGTCCCCTCCAGTCCCTTGGCGACCCGCTCGTCGAATTTCTGCAATTCATCTTCATTGTAGGTATTGTCGATGCTCAGCATTGGAACGGCGTGGGCTACAGTCTCGAATCCGGCGACCGGCTGCTCAGAGACCCGCTGGGTGGGCGAGCCCGGTGTAATCAACTCCGGGTGTTCGGCTTCAAGCTGCTTGAGCTGCGAAAACAGCGTATCATACTGCCGGTCCGTGATTTCGGGCGCATTATGGACATAATACAGCGCATCATGCCGCCGAATCTCATCGCGAAGTTTACGGATTCTATCTTTTGCGTCAGCCATACTGTAATTATAATTCTGTTCTTATGATTATTCAAGAAGCCATAAAAAAACAAACTTCCACAAGCCCGTAGGGCTTCAGACAACAATAGCCGCGGGTGAAGGGAGTGAAGCGACCGAAACCCGTGGTAACGGAACCACAAACCAATCACAACCCCATTGGGGTTGAATTTGACCCCTACGGGGTCATGGGATTGAAGGCAATCGCCTACCACGGGTTCCGCTTCGCTATACCCGCGGCTATTATTATATTATCCCTACGGGATAAATGGAATCCATTCGGCTACGCTCCCCCCTCCGCTCTTCGAGCTATGGAGGACAGGCAGGACAAGTTTTGCTGTTTTAATCAGCGCTTGCATCCCGACACATCATGCCGCCGAATCTCGTCGCGCAACCGCTCGATTTGTTTTTGAATATCCCGGGCCATTGTCAAAATTTTACATTAATTTTACATTTTTATTGTAACAAATCGCCTATATTATACATCCAAAGAATAGAGATGTAAATTGCCTGTCGGGATTATGTTGCCAAATTCAGAAAGGAGACGGTTATGCCAAGAACATTGAAATGTGCCGCGGTATTGATGGGGCTGTTTGTCTTGTCAACTGCTCATGCTATCTTTATCGGGGGATTTCCCGGATTGACAGAACTGATTGACACGGCGGATGCGATTGTAATCCTCCGAACGGAACGCTGTTTGTCTGGATATCGCACAACACCGCCATATTACAAGGAGTATGAATGTACTATCTATCAGTCATTAAAAGGCGATATTCCAAAGTTCAGTCTGGACAATCTCCGGGTCAAGCTTAAATTGTTCGATCCTGAAACGGCGTTCAAAACCCCTTTCGCCCATGGTGCAGATCATTTAATGTTTCTCAGCAAAAAGATAACAGAAGAAGGAGAGGTTGAGTATTATTCCTTGTGTATGAAAGGGGCCTATGTCCCATTGTCGCCACTGGGCAATGAGAAAATGCCGGAGGGTGATACGCTTGAAGAAAAAGTTCGGAATGTGATCAAGGGAGCGATTAAATACGAAAACCAGCAACATGAAAAAAAGCAGGCGTTCCTGGAAAAAATGCTTGGTGGGAAGTATGTTGGCATGAAGAGGTACAAGAAGCAGGCCGCCCGTGAAGCAAAAGTTTTATTGCCTTTGTCGCCAAGAAACGACCTGAAAGAGCTATCTGAGCAGAAAGAAATCAATTTTGACGAGTACGATGCGAAGCAGTTAGTGCAGATGGTTGCGTATTTTCATCGACATCACAAACACTCCAAAGCTGTTCAGGCGGGCGAAGCGGCGTTAAAGAGGATATCGAGCCATGACGAGCAGGATGCGATGATCCGGTATTATATGGCAAAATCTTATGAAGCATTGCAGGACGGTTTTCGGGCAAAATCGAAGTACCATCAGATTCTGACAATGCATTCGGAGTATTGCAGAAATATTGAAATTGCTTATCGACTGGCAGAACTCAACAGCAGCATCATTCTGAATAGAACTGAGCCGGATACTGAAAAAGCCGTTAAATGGCATCGGTATGTCATCGAGCACTATGAACATCCGAATATTGTTTATTATGAGGTTCTAAAGTCTCATATGGGTTTGGGAATCCTTCTTTGGGATCAAAGCGATTATGATGCGGCGGTAAAGCACTTTGAAGCGATTTATAAGGTGGATCCGGCGTTCGCTGCCCCTTCGCCTTATAAGCATTTTGAGAATGACCGTGATTATAGCGATCATATAGAATGGTTGCAGGATCGCATGAAGGGCATCAAGAAGAAATCCAGAGAGAAGCTTGTTAATATCTGTATTCGTCTAGACACAGAGGAATCTGTTAAGCAACTTGAAAAGCTGAAAGAGAAATTCAACGATGATGTTGAAATTATAAACATGGCTGACGCCAAAATTTCAGAGCTAAAACAAAGGTAGTAGTGACATGAAAAAACCGTATGAGTCACATGAGATTGCGTATCAGAAGATGCATCTGCAGGGGATTAAGCAGTGGGGCGGTAAGGGGTCCGGTACGAAGGGATCGTTTGGCTATGAGACTAAGCGATTTCTCAAAGATGTGCTGGGCCAGCCGTGGGCGCCGAAAAGCGGTAGAGCAGTTGAATTCGGGTGTGGGACCGGGCCGATCATCCGCTGGATTTGCGAACGAAGTTTCCGCGGTGTTGGGATTGATATTAGCAAAACCGCCATCGCCATGGCGAAAGAGCAGTCCAACGGGCACGATGTGCGATTCCAGCGAGGCGATGTCTGCAACCTGAACACGGCCCGGCTTGGAAAGTTTGATCTGGTCGTTGACGGCCACTGCTATCACTGTATCACGAATACGAGTGACCGGAAGGCATTTCTACAAACCGCTTACGACCTCCTCAAGCCCGGCGGGGTGTTTATTCTGATGACAATGTGTTCTCCCATCGACCGGGAAAACTTCAAGCGGGCTTGGAAAGGATTAAAGCTTCACAAAGGAATTGTTTATCTTCCATGGGAAGGGGACGTTTGCGATAGAATGCGAGTTTTTGCCGGGCAAAAATATAAACCGGACCGAGCGATTAATCACTGGCAGGATATTCTCAAAGAACTTCGTGCCGGTCATTTTGAGCAGAAGCTGGTTCGATACAATGCCTGCAATTATAATGATGCTGTCGGAACGCTGACGGTGGGGGCGTTGAAGTCAGAGTAATAAAAAAGCCCCTTTTGACAAGGGGCTTTGGGAGCTTTAATCGGGCGGCTTGCGCCGCCGCGCTGTCGTTAGTCGTTGCTGCCGTAGAGCCAGTCATCGGCCGCCAGTTTGTAATCGACGATCTCTTCGGGCTTGAAGTAGAGGCCGATTTCGTATTCAGCCGTTTCGGGGGCGTCGGAGCCGTGGACGAGGTTGTAGCCGCGGCAGGCACCGAAGTCGCCTCGGATGGTGCCCGGCGTCGCTTCGTTGCCGAAGGTCTCGCCCATCAGCTTGCGGCTCATGGCGATGACACCCTCGGCCTCCAGTACCAGCACCAGCACCGGCGACGAGGCCAGGTAACTGACCACACCTTCGAAGAAGGGCTTGCCTTCGTGGACAGCATAGTGCCTGCGGGCCAGTTCCTGCGGGATTTGCATAAACTTGGCGGCGACGACTTTCAGGCCTTTTTCCTCAAAACGCGTAAGGATCTTGCCCATCAACTGTCGCTGGACCGCATCCGGCTTAATGATGATCAGCGTTCGCTCTGCCATTGCTTGTTGTCTTTCCTGTGGAGGTTAATGACATTCAGCAATTTTAGCCGCCGGGAATAATGAAGATTTCCACACGGCGGTTGGCGGCATTTCCTTTTTTGTTGGGTTGGTTCGGTTCGACCGGCCGATATTGGCCATAGCCCTTGACGGCCATCCGGTCCGGAGCAATGCCGCCGGCGTCCAGCAATCGCTCAACACTGATCGCGCGGTGGACTGACAAATGCCAGTTACTCGGATGGTTCTTGAGTGTAGAGGGCTTCCTGATCGGTACATCATCGGTATGGCCGACGACGACGACATTAAATTGCTTGCCTTCGTCAGAGTTCATGATCTCGGCCAGCGCCTTAATGGATTCTGCGGCACCGGCTTTCACATGATCGCTGCCCGAATCAAACAGCAGGTCGCTCTTGAACTTGAGCATGCCGGTCGCTGCGTCAAAATCCACCATGTCGCTGGTTTTGGCAAAATCCTGCAGCAGAACATTCATTTCCGCCGGCAGGACGGTTCCACCCTGCAGCAGTTGGGTCTGCATCTGGGCGATCAGTGCCTTTTTCTTTTGGAGATCCGCTTCCAGTGCAGCGATCATCGCATCCTTGGAGTCGCCCTCGACGCCGACCCGTCCGGAAATGCTCTGCAGTTCCTGGGTCTTCTGTCGCAGCTGACCGCTGCACAGGCCCAATTTATTCTCAAGCTCATTGATTCGATCCTGCTGGATACGGTTTTGGGCTTTCAAGTCGTTATACTGCTGTTGTGTTTCACAGCCGACAGTCAGCAAAATTACAGTACAACACAGAACCCAAAGCAAACTCTTACTGATCATGGCAATCCCCTTTCTCTCAGGTCAATCCTTTTGTTTTTCCGCACGCCGCGGCTATCATCCATATATACTTTTGTCGGCGGTTATTCTGCCGAAACATCTCATTTATTTGCGTTTTTTCTTGGCTTTTTTCTCTTTTTTCGGCTTCTTTTCTTTTTTGGCCTTTGTCTTCTTGGTTTTAGTGCCGCCGCCACCACCGCCAAGACTGCCGATCATCAGGACCAGCAGCAACAGCACCGTCAATCCGCCAACGATTACCCAGATCAAGCTGACCATTTCCATGACTTCTGTTTCGGTCAGCATTTTCACCAGTGACGGCACAACATTTTGGATCGCGGCGGTTAATACGATGGCTGCCAGAATCAGTGCCAGCATCGGCAGAATCATCAGAGCACCAAAGATGCTCGTTTTGGAATCCACCGGGATAACCGCTGCCATCTGTGCAGGGGCCGGCATGGCCGCCGCCGGCGTCTCCATTGCAGCGATCCCACCTGCCGGTTCCTGTACGGCGGATCCAGCTCCGGCTAACAAGTCCTCCGGTTCATCCATCAATCCCAGACCTTCGTCCACGGGCAGATCGGCTCCGCCTGCGCCTTCAGCTCCGGTCGGCAGGATGTCATCAAGGACGGCTCCCAAAGAGGTGTCGTCGGCCTGCAGTGACAGGTCCAGAAGCCCTGAACCGCTGCCAAAGCTTTCCAAATTGCTGTCTGCATCCAGACTGTCCAGATCGTCGATATCAACGGCCTGCGTTTCGGCCTTGGTGTCTTCGGTTAGTTGATACGCGTCGCCGGTCCCGCTGAGGATGTTGATCCCAACAGTTCCGACATTGGTATCGGCCATTGTCAGGTCACCCATCTGGCTGAGGCCGAATCCGCCTTCGCTTTCCCGCTGTTGCGGCGTGTTCGGCTGAATGTCTAATTCCATATTGTCAGGACCGGGCGGCGTTGGGGTTTCTTCGGTGTCTTCGTCCGGCTCAAGCTGGATTTCAGTGGTTTCTTCCATCTCGATGTTCACTTCTGACCCTTCGGCTTCCTGACCGATAGAAGTGATATCCAGCCCCACGATCTCTTCGGCAAGTGTGTCGACATCTTCGACTTTGAACACCGGCTTCCCCGAATCCATGTATTGGTGCAGCTGACCGTCTTTGACAAGTTCCTGAACTTGTTCTTCTGTCTTGCGAAGCTTGTTCGCGACTTCCTGCATATCGTAATATTCTGCCATGAATTTATTCCCAAATTAAGAAATAGACAAACACTACCATTCAACACCCTCTGAACTCTGCGTCGGACATGTTCGCAGCTTTGGTTTCGGCTCAATCCCTTGACGCTCTCACCAAACAGCCCGGCCGCCAGGCCTCTAAAATACGTGCAATCCATACAGTTTAATCGGATCACAGGCCCATAAAGTTAATTATAACTTCATAGCGGTTGTTTGAAAAGCTTTTTTTCCTCTTTGTTACACCAATTTAGGGCCTATTGTCTCAATACTGTTCGAAAAACCGGACTGAATTTGATTTTATGCAGTTTTCGACGCCCTCACCGCCGGTGTTCATCGTCGAAAAACAGTTGCAACACCGCGGTTCATTCGCTAAACTGCTGTTTTTATGGGATTTAGCGAGGATATTTATGGCTAATGAGGTCGTTCTGCCGAAACTTGGGCAGACAATGAACGAGGGCACGCTTTCCAGGGTATTGGTTGGGCCCGGCGATCAGATCCGGCAAGGGGACACCCTGTTTGAGATCGAAACCGATAAGGCGACGCTGGAAATGGAGTCCGAGGTCGATGGATTCATTAAGGCGGTGCTGGTCGAGACCGGCCAGACGGTGCCGGTGCATACGCCGCTGCTGGTTCTGGGCGACGAGGACGAACAACTTGACTCGGCCTACCTGGCGAAGATCGCCGACCATGTACGGGCGGCCGTAACGGTTGACCCCTCGGCCCGGCAGGTCAGCAGTGCAGCGCTGGGATCGACAGGAACGGCATTTGCGCAATCGCTTCGTGATGCGGAGGCGCAGGCCCGCTGCAGTTCGACCGGGGCCGAAGAGCCGAAGCTGGGGGCGATGGTTCCGCTGAGCCGGACGCAGAAGATCGTCGCCGAAAAGATGGTCTGGTCCAAGCAGAATATCCCGTGCTTTTATCTGAATGTCCGGGTTGATGCGACCAAATTGGCCGAGCTTCGTTCGCGGATAAACGCTGAGGCCGAAACCAAACTTTCCGTAAATGATTTTATCATTCGTGCGTTGGCGCTGGGAATCGAGCATTACCCGATCATGACCGGTCAGCTGGCCGAAGATCATATCCAATTGTCTGACAGTATCGATATCGGGCTGGCTGTCTCGACGGACGAAGGCGTTGTTGCGCCGATCGTGACCGATTGCGGCGGCAAGACAGTGGTGCAGATTGGCAAGCAAATCAGTGATCTGATCGAGCGAACCCGCGCCGGAAAATTGTCGCTGGAGGATTTGTCCGGCGGGTGTATGAGCGTCAGCAATCTTGGCGCGTTCGGTGTGGATTCGTTTATCCCGATCGTTATTCCCGGCCAGTCGAGTATTCTTGGCATCGGGACGATCCAGGATGTGGTGCTGCCGGTCGATAGAAAACCGACTGTGCGGAAGATCATGAACCTGACCCTTTCGGTCGATCACAAGGTCATCAACGGCGCCGAAGCCGCCCAGTTCCTCGACTTCGTCAAAAAACTCCTCGAACACCCCGATGAGTTGGTGTAAATGGGAAGGCTCCGCGTCCCGCCCGCAGTAAAAATAATAGCCCGAAGGGCTAGTGTACCATAGCCCAAGGCAACGCCCTGGGTTGGATGGCCCCTACGAAAATTCGCCCTGAAAGGGCAACATTACCCTGCAACCAGCCGATTAAGTCGCCCACGGCCATGAGAAACCCCAATCTTTACTTGTCAATCAAAATCACCCCGGCCACCCGTCGGGTGTTACCCTACTATCTCAACCCCAACACATCCTGCATATTGTACAAGCCGGGTTTTTGCCCGACGACCCATTCGGCGGCGCGGAGGGCGCCGCGGACGAAGGTGTCGCGGGTGTGGGCATTGTGGGAGATGGTGACCGTTTCGCCGAGTGTGCTGTAGATCACGCTGTGTTCGCCGACAATGTCGCCGCCGCGGATGGCGTGCATCCCGATGGTCCCTTCTTTGCGGGCGGCCTCTTTGCCCTCGCGGCCATGAGTCAAACTGCCCGGGTAGTCCCGGCCGGTTTCTTCACAGACCGCCTCGGCCAGTGACAGGGCGGTTCCGCTGGGGGCGTCTTTTTTGAATCGGTGGTGGGCCTCGACGATCTCGATGTCATAATTCTCGCCCAGTGCCTTGGCGACCTTGCCCACGGTGGCAAATAACAGGTTCATCCCCAGGCTCATATTGGTGGCCTGCACGATCGCGATCTTTTCAGAAGTGTTTTTCAATTTGGCCAATTGCGCATCCGACAGCCCGGTCGTTCCCATCACCAACGCTACATTGTTTTTGGCGCAGTAGTCAATGGCGGTATCCGCGGCCTGCGGCAGAGAAAAATCGATCATCACGTCCGCGCTGTCCGGGAAGACGGCGGACAGTTCCACATTGATCGGCTCGATTCCCGCCAGCGGCCCCGCATCCTTGCCCAGATCCGGGTGCTGGGCGTAGTCGGCGGCCCCGACGATATCAAATTTTTTGCTTTCACAGGCCAGTGCGACGATGCGTTTGCCCATCCGCCCGGCGGCCCCGTTGATGACCAGTGCTGGTTTCATGTCCGACTCCTATGTTTATTCCTTTGTGCTGTTGATGGTTATTATAATAGAGAAAGATTCAATTGACAAGGAAAGAACGAAAAACCCTGACGCAGAAAAGACGCTTTTACGCCGGAGTTCATGGAATAAAAAAAGGGAGTAAGCGGCCTGCTTACTCCCTTTGGTGTTAATATGTATGACCGATTTTTATTTACGCAGGGCTGGCGGGTTTGTCTTTTGCCGGTTCGGTTTTAGCCGGGGCCGCCTTTTTAGCGACCGGTTTGGCCGGTTTCTTCGCTTCCGTCACGTCCTTGCTGTCCACCATTTTACCCAGGTATTCCGGCAATTCAACACCGGCCATCGTGGCGATCTCCTGCAGCGGCGGCAACGACTTAATCATGCTCGAGAGAAAATTTGCGGTCGAAGAACCACCTTTCCCGCTGCCGGCTCCGCTGTCCCAAACGGTGATCTTATCGATCTTGAGGTTTCTGATCGCCTCGACCTGTTTGGCGACGATCTCTTCGATCTTTTCGATCATCAGCAGGGTCGAAGCGGCTTTCGCATCACCGTTACAACTGTTAACAAGCGATTCATAACCGGTGGCCTTGCTTTCCAGAACCTGCTTGATACCTTTTGCCTCTGCTTCATATTTGGCAAGAATCGCATCGGCCTGACCTTTGGCCTCCCGGCGGAACTTTTCGGCGAGTGCTTCGGCATCGATCTCGACCTTGCGTTTTTCGATTTCCTGCCGCACGATGATCTCGGCATTCAGGCGTTCCTGCTCGGCCTTGTACTGGGCCTTTTGAATCTCAACCTCGGCCTGTCGTTTTGCGACCTCACCCTTTTGCAGGGCCTCGGCTTCTTTCTGTGCTAACAGGGCGTCCGCGGCGGCGATATCGGCCTTGGATTTATTTTCGCCCTCAACAGCCGTTGCTTCTTGCTCTTTGACATACACACGTCGATCGACTTCGGCCTCTTTTTCGCCTTTAACGGCTTCGGCTTCCTGCTGTTGGACAAAGATACGCTGCTCTGCGACCGCCTTCTTCTCACCCTTAACGGCTTCGGCGTCCTGCTGCTGGACAAAGACACGCTGTTCGGCGGTGGCCTGCTTTTCACCCTTGACAGCTTCGGCATCCTGTTGCTGGACATAAATGCGCTTGTCGGCCTCTGCCTTTTTCTGGCCCTTCTCTGATTCGGCCACATTTTCGGCGACACGAATATTTCTTTCCCGATTGGCCTCTGCTTCACCGATCGCGCCGAATTTTTCCTGATCCGCGACATCGACCTTAGCGGCATTGATCGCTTCCGCGGCGGCCTTTTTACCGATACTTTCGATATAGTTGGAACTGTCGGTGATGTCGGTGATGTTTACGTTGATCAGGAACAGACCGATCTTGTTCAATTCGGGTTCTACGTTCTTACGGATGGACTCAAGAAAACTTTCACGGTCCTGGTTGATCTGTTCAATGGTCAGCGAAGCAACCGTCAGACGAAGCTGGCCGAAGATGATTTCTTGGGCCATTTCTTCGATCTGTCTGGGATTGATCCGCAGCAGACGCTCGGCGGCGTTGTTCATGATCGCCGGTTCGGTGCTGATGCCCACGGTAAACGTACTGGGAACATTAATACGGATGTTCTGCAGCGACAGGGCGTTTTCCAGCGGGATCGTGATCGTCATCGGCGTTAAGCTGATATAGGAATAATCCTGGATCAGCGGCCAGACAAATGTGCCGCCGCCGTGAATACAGCGTGCGGACTGGTTTTTTCCGACTTTACCATAGACGACGAGGATCTGGTCCGACGCGCACCGGCGATAGCGGCTGGCCAGGAACATGATCAAAGACAGCAGGATAACGACAAAGGCAATAACGACAACTAACCAAAGTAATGCGGATGATGGCATAGGTTTCTCCTTTCTATTGGGTGTTTAGTTTCTCTACGACGAGTTTATCTGCTTTTATTTTAGTGATACGGACATCGGCGCCCGTTTTGATTTCTTCGGTGCCTTCGGTGATGGCATTCAGGACTGAAAGCCGGTTTTGGACATTGACCTGCACCTTGCCGATTTCGCCGGGACGGATGGTCAGGTAAACGGTTCCCTCCTGTCCGATGGCGTTATTGAGATTCATTGTGCCGCTGGATTGCAGCGAAGTGGCCCACTGAAATATCTTTTTCATGACCCAGATTGTTGCCAGTCCGGCGACCGTTCCACTGGCAATCGGAACCAGCGGGGGATAGTCTCCCTGTCGGATGACTGCCCAGCCGACCAGGCCGAACATCATGAAAAACGCGGTAATGCCCTGAAGTGACAGCAGCTTGAAGCTGATATCCGTGTCGGAGACATCGCCGGCGTCTGCATCGAACCCGTCGGCGGCGTCCATCCCGTCTACATCAATGCCGTCGACATCCATGCCGTCCGGGGCCTCCGAGTCCGCCGCGCCCATGAACATCAGGATCAGCCGGAGCACAAACAGCGATCCGCCAAATGCGGCACAAATCACAAATACGAGTTCCAAACCTGTTATTTCATCCAAAAATGCGAGCATAGTTTATACCTCCCTTATGTTTTCACAAAATTGTAGCGAAAACATCCGGTGTTGCAAGGTTTTTCTGGCCGTTCTTTTAACAGATTAGATGTCCGATGCTCAGAAGTGTTTCAGGAAAAATTATTTTTTCTGAAAAATAGTCAATTTTCAGGTGATCTATGTGTTTACTCCAGTGCCTGTTCGTACAGGGTGTAGATACTGGGGGTCATGCCGCGGTCCTCGTAACAGGCGCGGGCGGGGGTGTTGTTGGTCTCGACGCACAGGCGCAGGCCGTGGATGCTGCCGTTTTGCCGCGCGCGTTCTGTGACGAATGCGTGCAGCGAACGGAACACACCCTGCCGCCGCCATTCGGGCAGCACATATAAGCTTTGTATCCACCAGAACAGCCCGTTTCGCCAATCGCTCCATTCACTGGTGACCAGCAGTGAGCCGATGGGCTTGTTGTCGGCTTCGGCCACTACGTAGAAGCCGTAGGACTGGTCTTTGAAGACGGCCTGCACGCCATTGGTTAGAACATCCCGGTCCAGTTCTTTCTGTTCGGTCTCCAGAGCCATTGCCATATTAAACTCGACGATGCTTTCGGTGTCTTCGGGTTGTGCAATGCGGATGTGTATCATTTTTTATCCTTTGTTTGTGGCTGTGTTCTCAGCATTTTTATGATTTTGACATTGGCGGCGGGGAAGGCGTATTTTGAGAGGTTTTGCAGGGCGATCCATTTGACGGCGTCGCAGCCGAGGGGTTGGCTCCTGCCGCTTTTGTATTCGCACAAATACGCGTGCAGGGTGATCTTAAAGTGCGAATAGGTGTGCTTGACGATGCACAGGCGTTTGCCGACTTCGATATTGATGTTGGTTTCTTCTTTGACTTCACG
>JBDLJN010000075.1:0-13141 GCA_039714335.1 Planctomycetota bacterium | reverse complement strand
ACTGGTCCAAAGGCGAACCGCCCAAGGAACACCCCGCTTATTATCTGCGGTTCTGCAAAACATTTTATCGTATGGGCGGAACGGTGGATTATTTGTGTTGCGATAACAGAGCATTTTTAGCTAATCTGGTATCACAACTTAGAAAAAACAAATAACGGGCATCGGCCCCTGGATCAAGTTAACTTTAGCCTTATATGAAGGAATAGTAATGAAAAACTCTGTTTTAGATATGATTCAAACCCATCAGGAATTGCTGGATGGATTCAAAAAAGAAGGTGTTGAAACCGTAACTGCCGCCGCCAATATGATTGTCGATTCTTTGAAAGCCGGCGGTTGTGTTTATATTTGCGGCAACGGCGGCTCAGCAGCGGATGCCCAGCATATCGCCGGTGAATTTGTCGGACGATTTCGCAGGGAACGCAAAGCCCTGCCTGCGGTGGCACTTTCAACAGATACTTCAATTATTACCTGCATAGGCAATGATTACAGCTTTGAGGATATATTCGCAAGACAAGTCGAGGCATTGGTCAAAGAAAGTGATATCCTGTGGGCGTTTTCAACAAGCGGATCATCCGCGAATGTAATAAAAGCCGCAAAACTGGCTAAAGAGAGAGGGGCCAAAGTGTTGGCATTCACCGGCAAGTCAAACAGTGAATTAGAAGAAATATCGGATTTGTGCCTTTGTGTAAACAGCAAACAAACCTCTTCTTCACAGGAAATACATCAGCTTGCCTACCACATCATCTGTGATTTGGTCGAGCAGGACATCGTAAACACACAGTAGATTTGAACATGATAATGTATAATTGTGTGTGCACATTTGTTTAGAGAACCACGATGAGAAATATATACTATTGCTGGATAGCATTGAGTTTGTTAATGTGGCCGACATTGGCTTACGCGGTTGATTCGAACGCTCCCCCGCCACCTGGTGTGGTCATTGCCCATAGTCCGGCTGAATCCGGACGCTTCATCGGATCGCAGTGGGAACAAATTTTCACATTAATTTTCACAATTGTGATAGTGAAGAGTAGGAAATAGCCCAAAAATCCTTGTTTTTGGGCTAAAAAAAGGGTGGATGAGGGGATTCGAACCCCCGACCCCTAGATCCACAATCTAGTGCTCTAACCAACTGAGCTACATCCACCATCACGCTTGCGGCCATATCCGCCGCCTGACAAAACGACAAATTTTACAGATTATCGCCTCATCTGTCAATATATCAACCGGATTTCTGGAAAATAATCCATTTTTGGTCTAAAAAGCCGGCCGGGGGGGATGGAATGTGTTCGAAATTATCGTTTTTTGCTGAAATGCTGTTCGATGGGAACTGGTTTTGCCCCTTTTCCGGATGCGATGTCAAATTGGACGTTCCATACTTTAAAAGAATGCTCAGATTTCACGGAACCATCTTTTAAATGGATATCGATTTGGTCTAAAAACCATTCTTCCGTGTGCGGGTGCATATTATTGTGCAGTAGAATTCTGGAAATGTCTTTCGCATAATACAGAGTCGGTTGATCTTGGCCGACGTGATACTGTTTAATGGAAATGGATCGAAGGAAAAGTTTAGCTTTGAGTACTTGCGGCTGGTCTGAGTTATCGTAATCCAGTGCAAATGCCGGGGTGTTTTGATTGGGATTCTCAGGTTGTGCGGATTGTTCGTTACCGCTGGTGTTTTCTTTGCAGCCGACAATGCTTATGCTGATAATTAAACAGGTGATGACAAACAGTGTTTTTCGAAAAGTTTTTCCGGCGGGCATTTTATTTCCGGTTTTTGACTCTTTTACAATTCAACATTCAACATTCAAAATTAGGCGTGCTTACATCTATGCCTTCTCGTACTCCTCGTCATCGATGTATTCGGATGCCTCTTCGTATTCTTCCTCGGCTTCATCATCCTCATCTTCGTCATCTTCTACGTCTTCGCCGTCATCGACTTCTTCGTATTCGTATTCTTCCTCGTCTCCTTCAAAGTCCTCTGTCAGGTCCTTATAGCCGGCCACCTCATCGGCAATCATATTCTTTTTCATCGCCTCGTATTCGTCCAGGGTCATAACGACTTCGCGCGCCTGGCTGCCCTTGTATTCGCCGAGCAGGCCGGTTCCGGCCATCATCTCGATAATCCGTGAAGCCCGTGCGTAACCGATCCCCAATCGCCGCTGCAAGAGGGACACACTGCCTCGCTGGGTTTCCAGCACAACTTTGATTGCCTCATCAAACATGTCATCTTTTTTGGCCGCACTCAGGTCAACCGTATTCAGTTGCATCAACTCGCGGCTGAATTGCGGTTCGGCCACATCCTTGAGGAACTTCACGACGCCGCGAATCTCGGTGTCTTCTAGAAACGCGCCTTGCGCCCGTACCAGTTCACTGGTGCCGGGTTTAAGGAACAGCATATCACCCTGACCGAGCAGGGTTTCGGCACCTTTTTGGTCGAGGATGATGCGGCTGTCCATCCCGGCAGCCACACGGAAAGCGATTCGTGAGGGCATATTTGATTTAATCAGACCCGTCACCACGGTTGCCTGCGGACGCTGGGTGGCCAGTACCAGGTGTATTCCGATCGCACGGCTTTTTTGTGCGATGCGGACAATATAGGCCTCCACTTCTTTGGCCGAGGTCATCATCAAGTCCGCCAACTCGTCGATGATGATAACGATGTGCGGCAGCTTTTTGGGAATCTTGGCCTCTTCTTCCGGCGTGGAGGGATTAAACCGCTCGATCAGTTCTTCCTGAGTGAGCGTATTATAGGAGGCGATGTTTCGTACCTGTGCCTCGGCCAGCAGTTCATACCGTTCGTCCATTTTTTGCATGGCCCATTCGAGGATCTGCTCGGCCCGCCGCATTTCGGTTACGATCGGGGCCATCAGATGCGGGATGGATTCAAACATCGCCATCTCGACCATTTTCGGGTCGATCAAGATCAATTTGACCTCATCAGGTCGACGTGTCAGAAGAATGCTGGTGATAATGCTGTTGATGCAGACGCTCTTACCCGAACCGGTTGTTCCGGCGATGAGCATGTGCGGCATTGCCGCCATATCCGACACCAGTGCTTCCCCGGAAGAACTCTTGCCCAAAAACAGCGGGATCTGCATCTTGCTGATGCCGGCGGCCTTTTCAAGCAGCTCTTTCAGGCGGACGGTTTCCCGCTGACTGTTGGGCACTTCGATGCCGATGGTGTGCTTTCCCGGGAGGGGGGCGACCACACGGACACTTCCTGACCCGAGTGCGCGGGCCATATCATTGGCCAGCGTGGAGATCTGGCTGACCTTGACCCCCGGTGCCAGTTCCAACTCGTACATCGTGATCGCCGGACCCGGTTCGGCGTTAACCACATTGGCATTGACGCCAAATTCTTCCAGCAGTTCCTCCAGCGACTTGGCCTTGCGCTCGACCATTTTGCTCTGAATCGCCGAAAAGCCGGTTTCCGGCTCATGCAAATACTCCAGCGGCGGCAGTTGGTAGTCGTCGTAGGTTTTCTGGATGGGGATCTTCTTTTTCGGACGGGGCACTTGCTTTGTTTTTCGGATCTTTAACTTCCCCTTTTGCTTCGGTGCAGTTGCCGTCCCGACGGCTTCTTCAACGGAAACATCGTGTTCGTGTTCAAGCAATTCGAATTCAGTACCCATTCCCCCAACCGTTTCAGCCGCCGCTTGTTCGTTTGACGCCTGCTGTGTCTGGCGATAATTTCGCACGGCCGCGGCAAAAGTTTTTGCCTGGGATTTCTGACGTTGACTCAACCGTGTCCAGATATCGCTCAGCGATTGCGAGTGCTCTTTCGCTGCTTTCCAGGCCGGTTCGGCCAGTCCGAACATTTTCAATACGCTCGCACCGACCCCGCGAGCCGTCGCAAACACCAGAGAATCCGCCAGCAGCAGCGACCCGACCGTCCAACCGCACAGCACGACCAGCCAGGTGCCCAGTACGGCGAGGCGTTCCTTTAAGAACACCGCCGTGGCGACGCCAAACACGCCGCCGTTACCATGGGTAAATGACCCGGTTCGATACAGTGCGAGCTCATCAAACGGCCAGACCAGATACCACGTAGTTGATACGGCTGACACAACGAGAACCAGCCCTGTCAGCCGCAGCAATGGTTGGGAAACGGACTTGTTCCACAGCAGGATGACCATTGCGACGGCGCCGGAAATCCACGCTAGCAAAATACCCGGCCCGAGATAATACAGACAGTAGTACGCGCAAAAAGCACCGACCGGTCCGCACCAGTTTGCCGTGTCCGGATTGTTTGGTGAAATAAGGGTGCTGGGCGAGTCGCCCATGTCGAAGCTGATAACACTGAGAAACAAAAAGATGCAGCCGCAGAGGATGACAAATTCTGCGGCGGTACGGTATAAAGTTGCATGTTTCACTGAATATCCTTATTTTCGATACTGTTAACCTATTTTTTATAAGTGTTTCCGTAATGAATTATATCGGCTATGTTGGGGTATTTACTGCAAAAGGGGCACTAAGAGCTTATCCGAATACCCTGTCCTATTGCGGCCAGCGGCGAGGTCTGAAATGAAATCGCTTTTTAATTTGGGCTATGGTGTGTCGTCTTTTGGGTCGTCTTCTTTATTCGATCCAAAATAGATAAAGGTGATCAGTACAAGCCCGGCTCCGGCCCCGAACAACCCTTGTCGCATCCTGGGTTCCAATATGCGCTTGAGCCAGTACGGTAACGGGTCGTCCGTGGGGTTTTCCTGGATCTGTGACAGCAACTTTTCGGTCTGATTGCGTAATGTCTCATTATCGGCCTGCGGGAACACCGTGTCCGGGGCCTGCGGTTTGCGTCCGAAGGTCAGCGGGCTGAGCCGCAGAAGAATGCTTGGCTCCGATTCGATCAATGCGATCTGGGCTTCGTATTTCTCGGTCAGGGATTTGATCCTCTCATTTTGCTGTTGAATCTCGGCCAGGTATGCATGGCTTTCATAGTATTCTTTTAGTTCCGGGTTGCACAGGATAGATAAGACGATGGCCCCGGATCCAACCAGAAAGAACACGCTGAAAAAGATGAACCGAATTGTCAGGATGAATTTTTGCATAAAAAAAGGGCGCAGGTGCATAACACCTGTGCCCTTTTATCGGTCGTTCGGCTTTTAGTACTTGAAGATTTCTCCGCCGTACTTGGCTGCGGTGCCCAGTTCCTCGTGAATCCGCAGGAGTTGGTTGTATTTGGCAACACGATCGCTGCGGCAGGGGGCGCCGGTCTTGATCTGGCCGACGCCGGTGGCGACTGCCAAATCGGCGATGGTGTTGTCTTCGGTCTCGCCGGAACGGTGGCTCATCACAGCGGTGTAGCCGTTGCGCTTGGCCAGGTCGATCGCTTCCAGTGTCTCGGTCAGCGTGCCGATCTGGTTGACCTTGATCAGGATCGAGTTGGCACAACCCTTTTTGATGCCGGTGGCGAGGCGTTCAGTATTCGTTACGAACAGGTCGTCGCCGACGAGTTGGCACTTGCCGCCGAGCTTTTTCTGAAGCTTCGCCCAACCGGCCCAGTCGTCTTCTGCCAGACCGTCTTCGATGCTGACGATGGGGTATTTCTTGACCCAGTCGGCCCACAGAGCGATCATCTTATCCGAGGTTGTTTTCTTTTTGGGTGCGGATTTGAAGAATTTGTAGCTCTTGGACGATTTGACCCACATTTCGGTTGTGGCCGGGTCCAATGCGATGGCGACATCCTTGCCGGGTTTGTAGCCGGCTTTTTTGATGGCGGCGACCAACAGCTCAACGGCGTCTTCATTTTTGGCCAGCGACGGAGCGAAGCCGCCTTCGTCGCCAACGCCGGTGCTCAGGCCTTTGCTCTTGAGAACGCCCTTGAGCGTGTGGTAGATTTCCGCACCCATCTGCAGGGCCTGCGGGAAATCCTTGGCGCCAACGGGCATGATCATAAATTCCTGGAAGTCCACGTTGCTGTCCGCATGCGAGCCGCCGTTGAGGACATTCATCATCGGAACGGGCAGGATATTGGCATTGCAGCCGCCGATATAGCGGTACAGCGGTTGGTCGACTGAAGACGCCGCGGCTTTGGCAACCGCCAGCGAAACGCCGAGGATGGCATTGGCGCCGAGTTTGGACTTGTTCTTGGTGCCGTCCAGCGAGCACAGGAACGCGTCGATCTCTTCCTGAGCGAGTGCGTCCATGCCCAGAATTTCCGGGGCGATGACTTCATTGACATTTTTGATGGCCTTCTGTACGCCCTTGCCCATATAGCGTTTGGCGCGGCTGTCACGCAGTTCGCAGGCCTCATAGGCACCGGTGCTGGCGCCGGAGGGAACCGCGAAGCGGCCAAATGAACCGTCGTCCAGCAGTACATCCACCTCAACGGTGGGGTTGCCGCGGGAGTCCAGAATTTCACGGGCCGTTACATCCACAATCATCGTATACATTTTTTTAGTCCTTTCGTTAGGGTAATTATTCGTTTTCTCTACCGGCCCGGCGCATGCACCTTGCCGTGATTTTCACATAAACGGGCCAAAAGAGTACACGAACCGCCCCTATCCGTCAAGGATGGATTTGTGAAAAAACGGCCAGAGAGTGAAAGGGGACCTCAAAAGCAACTATTTTAGAGCTGCTCTGAATCAGAAAATGATGGACTGTGGGGCTGTTTTCCGAAGATTTTTTGAAGTAAACCGACAACTTCTGCCGGTAAAAGTTCTTGACAAAACACTTGTTTGCATCTAAAAGACGGGGGTGTCGCCAGTAGAATATTTTTCGATCCTGTATAGGTCCGCCGTAGCAACTTAAGGAGGTGAGAGTTCTATCATGAAGCAAGGATTCTTATTGCTGCTTTTGATTTGCAGTCTATTGTCCGGTTGTGCTTTTGAGCAGCGCGAACCGGAGGCGCAGTTCCCGCTCAAAATCGGTTTGCTTGCCGACAGTCAGATCACTTCTCAAAACGGCTTCTCTGATTTTCATTACCGCAGTAAAACCGCAGACTGCCTGGTGGATGTCAGTATTCGCCCGCCGGCTCTTGAGCGGTACCTGGCCGAGGAAATGCTGCAGATAGCCCTGGATAAATTAACGGAGGACTCCAAGGGTGACAGGAAGGGAGTGGATGTCATTTTGTATCTTGGGGATGCGGCGAACAGCGGCGGCACCGATGAAATTGAAACGGTTCTGAAGATTCTGGACGAACACCGGCAGCAGACGGGAGTCCCCATTTTTATTCTCATTGGAAATCACGACTACCTGGGGGCGGGCAATATTGTTTCTCCGGGAATCCGCTTTGCCATGTTGAACCGAAATGGCCAACCGGACAATCCGGCTCTCACGAAATACGAAGTCCTGAAGAAATTCAGTGAGTTCAATCATGATAATGACCGGATTCCCGCAAACAGGCGTTTTCGGTATTTTGACAATCTTATGTTTGTGGAACAAAACAAGGACCTGGACCATGACACGGGGTTATACCTGGGCGGGATTCTTACCTATGCGGAAGCGGGGAAAGACCGTGTGGAGATATTTCTGCTTGATTCGTCCGATTACAAGGACGCTCCGAATTGGTCCGAAGTTGCCAGCATGGGATTTTACGGCGTTATCGGTTCAATATCCTTCAAAGATGAGGCGGGTTTTGTGTCTCAGGCCGGATATTTTAAGGAGTTTGCCAGGTCGTCTTCGCCTCCATTCCGGTTTCTGGCTTCTCATTACCCGAAAGACCATCTGGATCGAATCACCTTTGCCAAGCCGGGCCAGGTACCTTTTAATATAACAAATCATCTATGGGATGTTACAGAGGGAGTTCTCAGTGCTCCGACCTTCTCCAAAACTCTGAACCAGAACCTGAAGCAGCTGCTTACGCATCAGGGCGGGAATTACTGGCTCTCTGCCCATACCCATGTAAAAAAGATGCCGCGTCCTGAACGATTTGTTGTGGGCGGGCTTATGCGGGACGCGTATTTCGATGCACTTAACATTGGCTCTACCACCGATTACCGGGCTCATGGGGCGATCGTCGAGCGCTATCAACCGGGCCGGAACAATCGCCTCGACAAATTTATCGGATTTCGTGAAATTCCCCTGTTTGACTGCGGACCAATAACCCTGACGGGTATTCCAAAGGCGATCAGAGATTATGGACGACAACACGCAGATGACAAAACGTTTCAACCACTTGTACCTACCCTGGATGAGTGGGTCGAGGAAATCCAAAACACTGACTTGCTGGATATTCCTGCTTTACTGCTTGGGACATTCAAACAGGAAAGCTATCTCAGCAAAGAGGACCAATACTGGGTTGATGTCGGGGCGACGATTCTCGGACTCAATAAAAAATATCGTAAAAACAGCTGGACCGACACGCAATCAGAAGTTTCCGAGGAAAACCTGCGGAATTTCATCAACGAATTTATCAGCCGCACAGGAAGCGGTCGGGACGATATTATTTCCTATTTAGGCTTCCTGGCAGGAGCATACGAAAATGGATTACTTCCTGCCAAGTGGCAATTTTAGCACAGAATCATTTTTCCATTTTCTTTTTAGAGCACTTTAATATTTTCTGCTCTGAATGCGAACAGAAAAGCTTAACGTGTTCTCAGACCCACTGATCGTCGCTGCGAATCGGGACAAAGCCACGTCTCATCGTGTTTTCGGTAACAGCCCGAGGATCCATAAAGTGCAGCAGGTAGTCCTGTCCACCGGCTTTAGTGCCCACACCACTCATTTTGAAGCCGCCGAACGGCTGTCGCATGACGAGGGCTCCGGTCGAACCGCGGTTCAGATACAGGTTGCCGACGCGGAACTGCCTGCGGGCCTTCTCCAAGTGTTCCGGGCTTCTGCTAAAGACAGCGCCGGTCAGGGCAAAGCGCGTTGAGTTGGCCCATTCAATCGCCTGGTCAAAATCCTTGACTCGCATCACGGCCAGCACAGGTCCGAAGATCTCTTCCTGGGCCAGTTGATGTTCCGGCCGAATCCTGTCGATGATCGTGAGGGGAACATAGTACCCTTTTGAGGGCACCTCGCAACTATATACGAGATGACCTTCCTGTTTTCCGATCTCGATATATTCCTGGATGGTTTTCTGCGAGGAACTGTCAATCACAGGCCCCATGAAGTTGGCCGGGTCTTCGGCCGGACCGATCTTCAGCGATTTGGCGCCTTCGATCAGACGGTCGATGAACCGGTCATAAATAGCGTCAAGGACGATTACCCGTGAGCAGGCCGAACACTTTTGTCCCTGGAACTTAAACGCCGAATCCAGCAGTTGCGGCACAACTTCGTCCAGATCGGCGTCGTCATCAACGATGATGGCATTTTTGCCGCCCATTTCAGAGATCACTTTTTTAACGGATGTTTGATTCGGATGTGTTTTACCGGCGCGTTTGACAATGCGAAGCCCCACTTCCATGGACCCGGTAAACGCGATCACGCTGATATCCGGGTGATCGACCAGATAGTCGCCCATCACCGAGCCGCGACCCGGTACATAGTTGAATACACCCTCTGGAAGTCCCGCTTCCTTGAACAGTTCCACAAGATTGTAACCGATGACCGGGGACAGGTTAGAAGGTTTGTAAATGACGCAGTTGCCTGCCACGATAGCAGCCGCACACATCCCGCAGCTAATCGCCAGCGGGAAATTCCACGGACCGATGACTGCGGTTAAGCCCTTGGGTTGATAGAAGTATTCATTCGTCTCGCCCGGAATCTGGCCCAGATACTGCGGCTCGGAAAGGCGGATCATTTCCTTCGCGTAGTACTCCAGAAAATCAATTGCTTCGGCGACATCATTATACGCCTGCTGCCATTGCTTGCCGCATTCTAAGATTTGCCATGCGGACAGCTCAAACGCTCTCTTTCGGGCGATCTCAGCGGCCTTTACCAAGTATTCCGCCCGCTCGCGAACCGGCACATCCTGCCATGACACAAAGGCCTTTTTGGCCGCCTGAATGGCTTGCTCCACCTCAGCGGTACCGCCCTGACAGATGTTCCCGACGATCTCATCAGGAGCGGCGGGGTTCACGGAAGTGATGCGATCATCCGTCATCACATCCTCGCCGGCGATATAGAGAGGATAGGTGCGGTTAAGCTGTCCCCGTACCTCATCGGTCGCATCGACAAATGCCTGCCGCACTTCTTTTTTTGCACTGTTGGCAACCGGTTCATTCCTGAAAGATTCGGTGTCTGCCGAAACCGAGGCGCTTTCTGCGGCCTGCTGTCGAGATCGCTCAAGTGTTGTCAGAGGCGACTCCAGCAATCTTTCCTGGTCGACTTTATCAACAAAGGTCTGTTTCAGGAACGACTCATTTGAGGTGTTCTCCAACAACCGCCGAATCAGATAGGCCATACCCGGCAGCAATTTTCCGTGCGGACAATATAACCGCACGCGCGGGTTCAGACGCTGCAGGGCCTTGCGGAACGGTTCGGCCATCCCGAACAGCGCCTGAAATTCGTACCGGTCTTTCGGCACATTCAGCTTTTCAGCCAGAGCGATCACCGCACTGACCGAACGAATGTTATGTGATGCACAGGCAAAATGACAAATCTCATGATTACGGAAGATCGTTTCCGTGCATCGCTCAAACGCGGCGTCACTTTCGGCCTTGATGGTATAGACCGGGATCTCCCACCCTTTCTGACGGGCCTGTACAATCTCATAGTCCCAATACGCCCCCTTGACCAGACGAATCGAAATGGGCAACTGCTCTTTCTGTGCCCAGGCAATCATACCGTTGAGGTCTTCATCGCAGCTTTTCAGATAGCACTGCAGCGCGAAGCCAAGGTGGGGATAATCTCTGAACTCTGCGTCGGACCGCAGGCGGCGGTAGAGTTCCAGAGTCACTTCTTTAAGCTGCTGCATTTCCATATCGATACATAAATAACCACCCGTCTCAATGACTTTACGATAGATCGACTTGAGTCGAGAGAGCATGGCTTCGACCGTGCCCTCAAAGTTTTCCGGGTCGGACTGTGAGAACAGCGCTGACGGCTTGACAGAAACATTCACGATGGGACTATCGCTCCAGTCCAGAGGACCATCTTCATTTCCAAGGGGCTTCCAGTTGGGGACAGTTGCCCCCAGTTCGTCGAGCAGATCCAGATAGCTGTTCACATATTCTTCTGCCTCTTTCTCATTGACCGTTGCCTCACCAAGGATATCCAGGGTAAACGCAAATTGTTTTTTGCCATGAAGGGCTTTCAGATTCTTAACGCTTTCCTTTTCGTTTCCGCCGATGATAAACTGCAAAGCCATCATTTCCAGACTTTTGCGGATGGTTGCCCCCAGCATCTTCATGCCCAGTTTTCCGGCAAGCCCGGAACCCTTGGCGCCCCATTTCAGTACAGTGGGGACATTGTCGGCCCGTCCAAAATATTCCTGGATATGCTGATGCAGCATTTCCTCGTTTGTCAGATAAGGAAGCACATCAATGAAGCGAAACAACTGGATCTTAAAATCTTCATGGCTCATGCTCCAATCCATGACCTTTCCAACCCATCCTTTGGTGTTAAATACCGACGGTGTTTCTTCGCTTAGCAAAGAAAAAAAGTTCTTTCCGTGGGAAAGAATAGTAGATTCAAGTGTTTTTCGATCCATTTCTTCAGTCTCTCTCAATTTTAGTTTAAGTATCCTGTCGGAGTGTAATGCCTCCGGATTTCTAATGGTACGCAAACATAGCATATCTCTGTGGCAGATGCAATAAACAGGACGGAAAATCCTGGTGGTTTGTGCGTCATTCATCGCGTTAATCGAGAAATCCGTTGCAAAGATCTATCTTTCCGGGCATCATTGTGGACGACAGATATTAAAGCAATGGTGAAAAAAACGATGACGCAACAGGAATCAAACCAGCTGACAACCGAAACGCCGATACAGTTTGTCAAAGGTGTGGGGCCGGCGCGGGCGAAAAGTTTTGCGGAATTGGGTGTCGTGACTGCCGGCGATTTGCTGGAGTATTACCCGCGGGACTGGGTGTTTATGCCGGAGCCGGCCAAGGTCGCCGATGTGCGGGCTAATAATGAAGTCTGCCTTGTCGGCATCGTCGAGCAGACGGACTGGCAACCGTATCGCAAAGTGCCCATGTTTGAGATCACCTTAGCTGATGACACTGGCTATATCCGTGTTATCTGGTTTCGCGGCAGATACCTTATCAATCAGCTTGAACCGGGGCAAACCTTACTGGTTCACGGCAAGGTCAGCAAGTATAAGTATCAGCTCCAATTAAACAATCCAAAATTCATCATCCTTAAAGAAGATCAGCCGCAGGGGCCCGAGGCGTTCAGCGGGCCGATCTATCCGGCCAGTGCCAAGTTGCCCAGTTGGCAGATCAAGAAGATTATGCGTACGCATATTGGCGAATTCACATCACTGACGCAGGAGTTGTTTGACGATGCGTTATTGAAAAAAAACGAGTTGATGAGCCGACAAACGGCTTATCAGCAGATTCACGATCCAACGGATGAGGACATACTGGCTCAGGCCAAACGTCGGCTTAAATACGATGAACTGTTCCTGATGCAGGCCGGCCTGGCGCTGCGGCGGCACCATGTCCAACACGGTGCCCCGGCGGTTGTGATGAATTGCGATGAAACCATCGACAGCCGGATCCGAAAGCGGTTTCCGTTTTTGCTGACCGAAGATCAGGAGCAGGTCATCGGCGAGGTTGTTGCGGATATGGGCAAGGAGATCCCGATGAACCGCCTGCTGCAGGGTGATGTCGGATCGGGCAAGACGGTCGTAGCGCTGTATGCGGCGCTGGTGGCAGTGGCCAATAAACAGCAGGTCGTGATCATGGCCCCGACGGAGATTTTGGCTCGGCAGCACTTTCAAAGTATCGAGCGATTTTTAAAGAGCAGTCGGGTCCGCCGCGAACTCATCGTTGGCGGAATAACCGGCAAAAAGCGAACAGCGCTGTTGGATCGTATCAAAAAAGGGGATGTCGATATCGTTGTTGGAACGATTGCCCTGATCCAGCAGGATATTGACTTTGCCGCTCTCGGTCTTGCGGTCATTGACGAGCAGCACAAGTTCGGCGTCCATCAGCGGGCCGAATTGCGAAAGGGCCGCTCGCCGCACTGTCTGGTCATGACGGCTACGCCGATCCCGCGGACGCTGGCGATGACAGCGTTCGGCGATCTGGATGTCTCAGTCATCAAGCACAGTCCGCCCGGTCGCGGTGAGGTGATTACCCGCTGGGTC
>JBDLJN010000074.1:0-13289 GCA_039714335.1 Planctomycetota bacterium | reverse complement strand
ACATCATTGATATTAGCCAGCGTACACAGCCACGCGAAAACATCGGCAAACTCTTCTTCCTTATTCGCCTGGTCATCGCCATGCAGCGCGGTCGCCAGTTCTCCGACCTCCTCGATCAGCCACATAAAGGTACCGGGCGTACCGCGTTCTCGGTCCCGCTTGCCGTACCGCTGCTCGATCAGTTGCTGAAACGCGCGAATATCCATCAATACATCACACCGCTTTTTAAGACGTTCTTACTCAGCGAGCATCTCGCCTAGCTTGGCAGCGGCGAAAATCTCACGCATCTCGGCAGTGGACCTGCGGCAAACTGCTTCCATCTTGAGACTGAACGGAGCGTTGCTGGTCTGCTCAGCCAGATGCAGATGGCTTGCGAGCGGGCCGTCTACGGCTTCAATGACTTCCAGCAGGGTAATTGTTTCCGCCGGACGCGCCAGGAAGAAACCGCCGCGGGGGCCGCGCTTACTGCGAAGCACGTTGGCACGAACCAGCTGCTGCAGTATCTTGAGCAGGTATTCAAGCGGGATGTTATATTCTTTGGAGACACGCGCTGCCAACACCGCACCCTCTTTGTAGTTCTGGGCAATGTAACCAACAGCCACAAGTGCATAACCGGTTGATCGACTAATTTTCATAAGAACCTCCTAAATAAAAGCGTTTCAATAATAGTTTGAGCTTCAAGTTTTCTCCAGATCCGGAAAATATCAAAAAGCTGTTTTCCGATAACGTTTAAATGCAGATAAAATCGATGGTGTCATTTAGACAATCCGTTGTGTCAAACTCATAATAAACGTCACAATGAGTCTATATACTATAATTATCAGAAATTGTTCAGGAGTTGCAAGGGATTATTTGTCTAAAAAGAAAATTTTCCCTAAAAAGATGGGAGATATCAGCGTCGCCAGGCGGGTTTTCGGACCATCAGGGGGGGCATTTGTTCGGGCTTAACTTGCTTCATATTGTGTTTGACGCAGCTTCGATGGCTGGGATATACCCATATCTTGTGGTCGACATCCTCGATCGGATGCTGGGGTTTGAACCATTTTGTAAGTAATTTTTTTATCATAAAAAACATCTTTCAAGCACACATCGGTTTTATATCGGCACAGAAAACAGCCCTCTTAACCTGACAGCGGCCATTTTTGCAATTTTACTTCTCTGTCGTTATTTGGGTGCTCTAATACCGCCCCGCACTGATAACGGCGGAGAACTCGCCTTCATCGAAATGCGAAACAAATACGCTGTTCGTTGCGACAGCGTTCACCCGACCGCAGCCCGGGCACATCATCACTAAAGACGGTTTTGCCCCGCAACGCCGGATGAACCAGGCCGAATCCTTCGCGCGAATGCATTACAGGACTTCGTCATCCGCACGCCGGACAGGGCGCGAGGCCCCTGTGCAATAACTTGCGTTTTAAGGATAATTCGTATATAGTGCATTTTTGCGATGAGGAAGACGTTTATGGAATTAACTGACAATCTAAATATAAAGCAGTTTACGTCGCTGAGGGCCCCGGAAAAACTCAAGGCCGAGCTTCCGGAAACCGAAGCGGCCGCGCATGTCGTGGCCGAGGCGCGCCGTCAGATCGAAAAAATTCTTCGCCGGGACGATAAGCGGCGGATGATGATCGTTGGACCTTGCAGCCTGCATGATGAAGAGGCGACGCTCGACTACGCAAGACGCCTGCTTGAGGCGCAGAAGGGCTGTAGCGAGCAGGTGCTGATCATTATGCGGGCTTATTTTGAAAAACCGCGGACCACGCTCGGCTGGAAAGGAATGCTCTACGACCCGCATCTGGACGGCTCGTACGATCTGGACATGGGCATCCGGAAAAGCCGTAAACTGCTGTGTAAGATCTCCGAGATGGGCCTGCCGTGCGCAACGGAGTTCCTGGACCCCATCGTACCGCAGTATTTGGCGGATCTGATCGCGTGGGCCGCCATTGGCGCGCGCACCACCGAGTCACAGATCCACCGCCAGATGGCCAGCGGCCTGTCAATGCCGATCGGATTTAAAAATGCCACCGACGGAAATCTGGCGGTCGCGATCGACGCGATCAAGGCGGCCTCAAGTCCGCATTCATTTTTGGGTATTGACCGCAATGGGCAGGTCATCGTCGCCGAAACCAAGGGCAACAAGTACGGTCACCTTGTCATGCGCGGCGGCACAAACGGAACAAATTACTCCAGTGAATACGTTGCGTTTGCGGAGGTCCTGTTGGGCAAAACACACATCCCCAATGGGATTATCGTTGATTGCAGCCATGCCAACTCGCACAAAAACTACAAACGCCAGCGCGAAGCACTCATCGACATTGCCGACCAGGTCCAGGCCGGCAACGCCAGTATCGCCGGCGTTATGCTTGAAAGTTTTCTCGGCGAAGGCAAGCAGAGCATCGGCTCTGCCGGGGGATTCAAATACGGCGTCTCGCTGACCGACAGCTGCGTCGGCTGGGACGAAACCGAAGAACTGATCCAATACATGGCGGACTCGATTCAAAACAGCAATTGACCTCTAAGCCCTTCGGCAGGGCGGCTTGAACGGAGTAATAAATAAATGGGAATTTTCACAAAAACAGTTCAATATCTCAAAGAACACCTTGGCAAAACCCGCCGGAAAATATCGTCCGGCCTGTCATCCATCCTGACCCTGGGCCGGAACATTGACGACGACCTGCTGGAACAGCTGGAGGAAACACTCATCAGCGACGATATCGGCGTGGAAACGACCAGTCAGCTGATCGATGACCTGCGCGATGCGTATAAAAAAGGCAGCATCAAAAAAACCGACGACATCCTGCCGTTTTTGAAAGACCACATGAAGGGTTACTGGCCGGATCAGGACCGTCAGCTCAACGAAGCTGCATCGGGCCCGACGGTGATCCTAGTGGCAGGCATCAACGGCTCCGGCAAGACGACCAGTATTGCGAAACTTGCTTATACCCTCAACAACGCCGGTAATAGTGTGATCGTGGCCGCATGCGACACCTTCCGCGCCGCGGCGGTGGAACAGTTGACCATCTGGGCCGAGCGCATCGGCGTACAAATCGTCAAGCACAAATCCGGTGCCGACCCGGCGGCGGTTGCCTATGACGCCTGCCAGGCCGCCATCGCCCGAAACGCCGATTATCTTATTATGGACACCGCCGGGCGATTGCACACGCAAAAGCACCTGATGGACGAACTGTCAAAGATCCGCAACGTCATTACCAAGCTCATCCCGGATGCGCCGCATGAGGTCATCCTCGTCGTCGACGGCACCACCGGGCAGAATGCGATCGTGCAGGCGAAGATGTTCACGCAGGCGATCAATGTCACGGGCATCTTTTTGGCCAAGCTCGACGGCACCGCCCGCGGCGGCATTGTGATAGCGATCAAGGATATGCTCGATATTCCCGTCAAATTCGTCGGTCTCGGTGAAACCCCAGAAGACATCGCCGAATTCGACCCCGAAGAATTCGTCGAAGCCCTGTTTAACTGACGCCTATGCAAATAAAGTTGATTTCGCCGCAGATGACGCTTCGCCCGATGGATTCGGAGTTCAAACGCCGAATGTCGCCGGCTTTGAGTTTGCTGGTTTTAGCAGCACTGACACCGCCCAAACACACGGTTATCTTGGAAGATGAGAACACTGGGAAACTCAACCTGAGTGACTCGCCTGACCTAGTCGGCATCACAGTCAATGTCGACACCTCCCGGCGCGCCTATGACATCGCTTCGCAGTATCGCCAGCGTAATATTCCGGTTGTTCTCGGCGGTATTCATCCCAGCGCTAATCCACACGAAGCCAAACATTACTGTGATGCGGTTTGTGTCGGCGAAGCAGAAACGCTGTGGTCTAAAATCTTGAGCGACACACAATCCAATTGTCTGCAATCACATTATCAGAATACTGAACCGACCGATCTTTCACTAACACCGCTTCCAAGATGGGATGTATTGAACACGTCGGATTATTTATACACGAATATACTCACCACCAGCCGCGGCTGTCCGTTTCGTTGTGAGTTTTGCTATAACAGCAGTGACTATGCACAATATGAATTCCGTAACCGTCCCATCGCCCGCGTCATTCAAGAGATTGAAAGCCTCAAAACCCGACAAGTGATGTTTATCGATGACAACTTTATCGGCAACACTTCATGGACACGCGAATTCATCAGAACGATTACACCGATGAAGCTTACCTGGCATGCGGCCGTATCCACCAATATCATCCATTATCCGGACTTGCTCGACGCGATGGCCCAGTCCGGCTGCAGAAGTTTGTTTATCGGCTTTGAGTCGATCAACTACCACTCTATACGCAGTGTCAATAAGGTCCAGAACCACTGCGATCAATATGATCAGATTATCCGCATGCTGCATGAACGCGACATTATGGTCAACGCCAGCATGGTCTTTGGACTGGATAGCGATACGCCACAGACATTCCCCGACACACTGGACTGGTTGGTATGCAATAAAGTGGAAACCGTCACCGCACACATCCTGACGCCGTATCCCGGCACTAAACTGTTTCAGCGATTCAAAGCTGAGGGGCGTATTTTCGATACCGACTGGAGCCACTACAACACCGCCCATGTCGTTTATCAGCCCAAGAATATGACGCCGGAAGAGCTTTATAACGGGTATCGATGGTTCTACAGCAAGTTTTATTCGATGTCCAATATCTACAGACGCATGCCCCGCAGTGCCCGGTTGAAAATTCCATACCTGCTGTTCAATCTTGGCTATCGGAAATTTGGTAAGGTGACCTCGCTCGCCGCCCACATTGGCCTGCTGAACCGAGTGGGCAGGCTCGCTCGCAAGCTTTGTTATGGAATTGAATAAACAGCTGTTCGGTGCCCGTCTATCAGTCCTGAGCTTCGCGCACAATCCTCATGGCGGAGAGCATTAATATATGAGCGGCCTTTTAGTGTTCAGGCGGTCCCGACAAAAACTCTATTCTCACATCGGCAGTTCGCCCGGGATGCTGTCGGTGGTCTTGTGCGGCGTGTGGACGGGCACGCCCAGGCGCCCTAATTCCGCCGACACTTCCGGCTGATAGGGGTCCAGCTCAAAGCTGCGGCGAAGATTCTCTTCCGCCCGCACTTTGTCGTCTCTGGCCAGATAGTAAAACCCGATCTGTTTGTACGGTTCGGCCCATTCCGGATCCAGCCCGCTGGCTTGATAATAACAACCGAGTGCATACCTGTCGAGTTCCTCGTATTCGAATGCCTTGCCCAGCCGCAGTGAACCGGGCGCCGAAACCGCCGCCTGGCTGATATAAAGCTCCGCGACAACCCGGGAGCGGTCAACTTGTTTTTGATCGGCCACAACCTTGACCAGCGCCGCCTGGGCCCGGTAATGAGCCGGCTTAAAACCGATCGCGGTCTTATACGCATACTCGGCTTTATCCAGCGTACCTTCATCGTGATAGATCTTGCCAAGCTGATAATGCGCCTCGGGGTTTTCGTATTGTCGGTCGATCTGCTTACACAACTGCTGTTTCCGATTGAGTGCGATCTCTTCTTCGGTCGGGGGGGTTGTTTCGCAGCCGGCAAAAGAAAGTGCCAACAGCAATACGCCAATGATAACTGTCCGTGTCATAACTGCCTCCGTTCATATATTAGTGATCACGATTGAAATTTACCGTTCCTGCGCGGCCATTGTTATTGCTTTACTTATACATATTGAATGCCTTGAGGAGATTTTTCAAGACAAAATTTGAATTCTTTTTAATATTGTAGATTCCCTATACATCCAGATTTTGTACTTCCAGGGCATGCTCCTGGATAAAGGCTCGGCGTTTTTCCACATCATCGCCCATCAGGATGCTGAACAGCCGGTCCGCTTCGCCGGCATCCTCGAGCTGAACCTGCAGCAGCGTCCGCGTCTGGGGGTTCATTGTCGTTTCCCAAAGCTGGTCGGGGTTCATCTCGCCCAAGCCCTTGAATCGCTTGATCTCCATGTCTTTCGTGCCGATCTGACGCACCACTGGGCCGATCTGCTCCAGCGATACCGCCGGAAATTCGTCCTGTCCGTTGACAACGGCGAACCGCGACGGCAATGTTTCCCCGGATACCGTTCGTTGGGGCTTGAGCAGATAATCCCGCCAGTCCAGGTCGTAGTCGGCCTTCAGCCGCCCGCAGATCTCGTTCAGTCGCAGGACCTCATGCAGTTCCTCAGTAAAGAAGGTTTCGTCTTCCGGCTTTTCCGTTTCCAGGGAGTTTAATTCCTCAAGACGCTTTTCATAGGCTTCTTTTTCATAGTAAAAGTCCTCCTGGCCTTCTGTGCGAACCTGGTAAGCCGGAAACTTCTCTCCATTATAGTATTTTTCAATAAACTCCGCAAAGACGATCCCGCGACGGCCCAACACATGGATTCCGCGCTCGGCATCATTGAGCAGCTTTACCAAAAACGCCAGCTTGGGCTGTTCGTACCGCCGGGATTGGCCGTCCGGATCACGAACGATCAGCTCGGCCCCTTCCAGGCCGCGATTTTCCGTGCCCTTGCGCATTTGTCCTTCATTTAAAACGTACTCGGACGTTTTTCGCCCCTTCCGGCGGATTTCATACAGCGGTGGTTGCGCGATAAAAATACGGCCCTCTTCGAACAACTGCGGCATCTGCCTAAAGAAAAATGTCAGCAGCAACGTGCGAATATGCGCGCCGTCCACATCGGCGTCGGTCATCAGCACAACCTTGCCGTACCGGCATTTAGAAATATCAAACTCATCGGTGCCGATCCCGGTGCCCAGCGCACTGATAATCGTACGGATTTCCTCGTGCCCAAGCATCTTTTCCAGGCGCGCTTTTTCGACGTTCAAAATTTTACCTTTCAGCGGCAAAATCGCCTGGATGTTGCGGTCGCGGCCGCCCTTGGCTGACCCGCCCGCCGAATCACCCTCAACGATAAAGATTTCCGTGTCGAGGGTGTCTTTGCTGGAACAATCCCATAGTTTGCCCGGCAGGTTTGTGTTGCTCAAAGCGCCTTTACGGCGCGTCAGGTCGCGTGCCTTGCGGGCGGCCTCCCGTGCCGCAGCTGCCTGGATGGCTTTATTCAGAATACGCTTGGCCTCGCTGGGATTCTCTTCCAGGTAAATCGCAAGCTGCTCGTTAATCATCGTTTCCACAAAACTGGCCACTTCCGGATTGGACAGGCGCACTTTCGTCTGCGCCTCAAAATGCGGGTCGGGCACCTTCACAGAGATCACCGCCACCAGCCCCTCACGCAGGTCTTCGCCCGACGGCGTCGTGCCGGCCTTGAGCATCTTGGCGCTGCGGGCATACGCATTCATGGTTCGCGTCAGTGCTGTGCGGAAGCCCGACAAATGCGTGCCGCCGTCAATGTTGCGGATATTGTTGGCAAACGCCAGCACGTTTTCCGCATAGCTGTCGTTGTACTGCAGCGCTAAATCACATGCCAAGCCGTTTTCCGGATCTTCTTTTGAAAACACCATGACGTTGGACCCGGCGACCTTGCCTTCGTTCAGATAGCCGACAAACGCCTTGAGGCCTTCCTCATAGTGAAACACTTCTTTTTTCTGAACGCGATCGTCCTGAAGTGTGATATGCGCACCGGCATTCAGATAGGCCAGTTCACGAATACGCTTTTGCAGAATTTCGTATTTGAATTCAACCACTTCAAACGTCTCCTCGTCCGGCAGAAAGGTGATCCGCGTGCCCTGTTTTTTCGTTTCGCCGATCTCTCGAACCGGTCCCTTGGCCACGCCGCGCTCGCATTCAAAATGATAATGCTTGCCATTGCGCCAGACATCCGCCTCCAGCCACTCGCTCAGCGCGTTGACCACACTAACGCCCACGCCGTGCAGGCCGCCGGAAACCTTGTACGCCTTGTCGTCAAACTTACCGCCGGCGTGCAGCGTTGTCAGCACAACCTCCAATGCACTTTTGCCGGCCTCTTCGTGCGTTTCCGTCGGAATGCCCACGCCGTTGTCCTCGATCGAACAACTGCCGTCCATATGAACGTGCACCAGGATCCGGTCGCACCGGCCGGCCAGGGTCTCATCAATCGAGTTGTCCAGTACCTCGTACACCAAGTGATGCAGGCCGCCCTCCTGGCGGTTGCCGATGTACATATCCGGGCGCTTGCGAACAGCCTCAAGGCCTTCTAGTATTTTAATATTACTGGCATCATAACTATGGTCAACCATGTTCGGTGTTACTCCTGATTCGTTTGTAATGGAACCACCCGTATTTTCTGCACGCCGCTGCGGGGGGCCAATTGTTTAATTCGCTCTAATAATTCACTTGAAAGCATTTGGGCCTGGTGCATATAAGGCCCCGGCGCCGCCTGCAGATACAGCGTATTCCCAGCCCGCTTGTCCAGCCGGCAATACGGCTGCAGGGTTGGCGGCACGACCATCTCCCAGATATCCACCAGCACCGCGTTCTTCGTTAACGCACGATCCCGCCGCTTCAAATAGGAAACCACTTCGTCGCCCAGCTGCGATGCTTTCCGTTTGGGCCTGTATTGCCAATCAAGTGCGCCTTTTAATTGCTTGTCTTCATCCATGACACTTTCTTAGAGATTAACCGGCATAACGATATACAGGAAGTTGCTGCCGCTCTTGATCAGGCCCGGGCGGTCGCCCTGTCCCAGATGCAGTTCGAACGTTTCTGCTTTCAGCACACGCAGCACGTCAACCAGAAACTGTGGATTAAACCCGATCTCAATCGGCTCGGCGGCATACTCAACCGCCATATCGACCTGGGCGTCACCGGTTTCCGGCGCCCGGCTGGTAAAGACCAGCGACCCTTTATCCAGCGCCAGCCGGATCCCCTTGCTGTCCTCGTTGGCTAGCAGTGCGGCCCGGCGGACAGCACTGAGAACATTGCCCGTCGAAAGCGTCAGTTTTTTATCGTAATCTTTTGGGATAATGTCTTCATACTTCGGAAAATTCCCTTCCACCAGGTTCGAACTGATCACAACCGTCTCGCACGCCAGCACCATCTGGTTATTGACGAAACGAATCTTCACAGCCCCGTCAGCATAATGTGCCGGGATCTTGTCCAGCAGCAACATCGTTTTAGCCGGCACAATGATCCGCCCTTCCGGCAGTTTCGCGCCTTTCTCAAGCGCGACCGTTGCCTTGGCCAAACGCCGTCCGTCCGTTGCAACCAGGAAAAGCTTTTTACCCGACACCTCCCAAAGAACGCCGTTTAATGCATAACGTGTACTTTCGCGCGCCGCCGCAAAGATGCTTTGTTTAATACCTTCCTGCAGCACGTCCAGTTTGATCTCCAGGTCCGCATCGCCTTCAAACCCGGGGATCGCAGGGTACTGCTGCGGGTCATGGCTGTAGATCGTAAACCGGCTGTCCGAGCCAACGATCTGCACGGCCGCTTCGGATGCTTCCAGCGAGACCACGTCATCCAGGCTTTCCCGCACGATCGACGACAACTTATCCGCGGGAACGACGATATCCCCCGCTGCAGCGATCTCAACCTGCGAGACCAGAAACGTGATTCCCGCCTCTAGGTCTGTCGCGCTGATTCGTACGGCGTCTTCTTCGGTTGTGATCCGCAGACACTGTAAGATCGGCTTCGGGGTCCTGCTGGGGATCAAACTCGTGACCAAACTCAGTGCTTCCTGCAATGCCGAACGGTTGAATTTTACTTTCATAGCATCCTCAATTTTATTTTGTGTCCAATACGAAACGGTCCTTGATCGTTACGCCATTCGATAGCGGCCAGCCAATTGTTTACACATACTCCGCTCCGGCTAAAGACCGGTCATCCCGCGTTCCAAACCGTCGGAACGAAGGACCTGCTAAACCAGCATCCCGACCCTGTCGGAACGCTGTAATAAGGAGTGCTTAATGTACCCGAAAAGGACTGCTTTGAAAAGGGTTTATGGGGCTAAAAAACAAGTTTTTTACACAAAGTCAATGCACAGAAAAGAACACACAGCGATTGTTCCGCGGTGTTCAAATAAGATATAAAAAGAAAAGAATTATTTTTATTTGTCATATACCCTGTTATGTTGTGAGATAAAGAATATATAAAAAACATAACCGCTTATTAAAAAACAAGTTAGGCAAAAAAAAGTGCTGCTCTGGCGGCGTGGAAAACCTGTGACAGGACTGTTTTTAAACCCTGTGAGATTTTCACTCCGTAACAACCCCGTATTTTTACGGGTAAATTTAACAAACTTAAACGAACGGATTTTACAAAGTAACCAACAGGTTATCAACACATCCCAAAAACACAAAACTTACCTATATTAACACTGTCGCCACACGCCGCCGCGGCAGGAGTCGAATAAAAAAGGTTTCCACCTACCAAGAGCCCGTATCACAAGGCGACGGAGGGGTTCTTAAATTCAACCGCATCATTCTAATACAAAGCACATAGGGTATAAAGAAAAAGAGGCGATTTGGATTGACAATTAAAGATCGAGATTTATTTGGGTGGCACGGTCAAGCTGTGCTTAGCCGTGTGAAGACAAGAGATGTTTCGTGATTGTATGACTTCAACGAGCATGATTTGATATCTATATGAACGATGGAACGTATCAGGCGGGGCCAAACAAGTTTGACCATGTCACCCCTTAAGGATACGATATTGCCCCGGGCGCCCGGCGGTACACTGCTTGCTAATATCCCCCAAAGCGGGTATAATCGGCCGTTCGTCTATTGTTGAAAACTGTGAACTAAGCGATAAGAATAACACAAAATGTTTATTGATGAAGCAAAAATACGGGTTAAAGCCGGTGACGGCGGGCACGGGTGTGTGAGTTTCCGGCGTGAGCGGTTTGTTGCCAAGGGCGGCCCCGACGGCGGTGACGGCGGCCGGGGCGGAGATATCATCTTCGTCGTTGATGACTCGCTGGACACGCTCATGGATTTTTCCGGACGGCACGATTGGACCGCCCGCAACGGCGGCTGCGGCGAGGGTTCCAACAAGCACGGCGCCGATGGCGAAGATTTGATGATCTCCGTTCCGCCGGGAACGCTGGTCTATGACGAGGAACACGGCCTGCTGATCAAGGATATGAACGAGCCGGGGCTGAGCGTTCGCATCTGCCGGGGCGGCCGGGGCGGCGAGGGCAACAAGGCGTTCGCCACATCGGTGCGACAGACGCCGCGGTTTGCCACGGATGGAAAACCCGGGCAGGAACGTCTGCTGCGGCTGGAACTGAAGCTGATCGCTGATGTGGGCCTGGTCGGTATGCCCAACGCGGGCAAAAGCACGCTGGTATCACGCTGTTCAGAGGCGCGGCCGAAGATCGCCAACTACCCATTTACGACGCTGTCGCCGGTATTGGGCATTGTGGAACTTTCGGGTTTTCGGCGGTTTGTGATGGCCGACATCCCCGGCCTGATCGAGGGCGCCCACGACGGCGCGGGACTGGGGCATGATTTTTTGCGGCATATTGAGCGGACGCGGATTTTGGTGCATCTGCTGGATATTTTGCCCGCCGACGAGTCAGATCCGGTTGAGAACTATCATAAAATACACGGCGAACTGGCGCTGCACAGCGAGGTATTGGCCGACAAGCCGGAGGTCGTGGTGCTGAACAAGGCGGACCTGGACGCCGAGGGTATTTTCTGCGATGATATTCGCAGCCGGCTGCCGGAGCGGATTAAGCAGGTGTTCGTAATCTCGGCGGTGACGGGCCAGGGACTGGATGAACTGAACGAACGACTCTGGGCCATTATCAAGGGCAAAGACGAGGAAGAGGAATTTTGAACCGCGGATTTTGTGGATTAACACGGATTATTTAACGCAAGAGACGCCAGCGGCGCGACAGACGCAAACGCTTATGTAATAATATATTTTTTTCTGTGGCGGCTTTAGCGGCGATTGCGACGTTTGCGTTAAGCTATTTATCTAAGGACTGAACAATGAATTTGATAGCGATTGATATTGGGAACCGGAACATCAAGATCGCCCTTTATATAAAGGACGAGGAAAAACTGTTAAAGACCGCCGACGAGACCGCCGGGGACATCGAGTCGCAGCTGACCGATATCCTGACGGAGTGCTGGGATCAGGTGCCGCTGGTCGAGAGCGCCAAAGAGCCGGTGAAGGATTGTGTGCTGGTGGCCAGCTCGGTGAAACCGGCATGGACCGAGCGGGTCCGCGAGATCGTCAAAGAGGAACTGGGGGCGAAGCTGCTGGTGATCGGGACCGATGTGCCGCTGCCAATCGAGACGGCGGTGGATGAGGCGCTGGCGGTGGGAACGGATCGGCTGACCGCGGCGGCGGCAGCGTACGCGGTGGTTGAGGACGCGGTGGTGGTGGCGGATTTCGGCACGGCGGTGACGGTGGACTTGGTCGATGAGGACGGGGTGTTCGTCGGCGGGACGATTTGTCCGGGGTTTGAACTGGCGCTTGAAGCGATGAACACCGGCACCGCGAAGCTGCCGAAAGTACAGATGCAAAAGCCGGCGTCGGTCTATGGAGCCAATACCGAAGAAGCGATGCGGGCGGGGGTGTACTGGAGCGCGGTGGGACTGCTGGAGACACTCAGCCGCAAGTATGCCGAGCAGATCGGTAAGTGGCCGCAGGTGATTTTGACCGGCGGGGCGGCGAAGATGATCAAGGATGATTGCGAGTTTGTGGATAGCTGGGTGTCGAACCTGGCGCTGCGTGGGATCATTATCGCGTACAAAAAATATCTGTATGACCAGGCCGAAATCGTCAAGCTGGACGACAAGAACCATAAGAAAAAGACCTGATGGAAAAAGGGTTAGATTATCTTAATGCATTAACATGGGGGTATCGGGCGTCGCGGGCGCTGCAGGTGGGAGTGCAGTTTAAGCTATTTACCTGTCTTGCAAGAAAGTCAATGACGTGTGAGGTGTTGGCGGCGGCATGTGGAGCCAGCTCCGAGCCGCTGGAAAAGCTGTTGATCGCGTGCTGTGCGATGGGGTTGCTGGAAAAAGACGGCGATGTTTACCGCAACAGTGAGCTTGCTAATCGTTATCTGATAGAGGGGGGGCATTTGTATCAGGGACATATCATTGCGCACGCGGCGAATGTGTGGGATTATTGGGGCGACCTGGCGAATGTGATCGTAGGCAAGCCGGGATACGGTGGCCCGATGCCGGACCATAAAAATTTTATTCTCGGGATGCAGGATATTACGCGGGGCGGACGGGGGCAGTTATTTCTGGACACGATCGACCTGACAGGTCGGAAAAAACTATTCGATGTCGGCGGTGGGCCGGGAACGTAGTCGATCCTGGCGTGCCGGAAGTATCCCGAACTTTGTGCGACGGTGTTTGATCTGCCGGAAACGATTGCGATTGCCCGGCCGATCATTGAGGCCGAAGG
>JBDLJN010000073.1:0-13400 GCA_039714335.1 Planctomycetota bacterium | reverse complement strand
TTGTCAGTAATGACCGTGGTTTCCCATTTTTTCGAGACGATTTTTGGGGGTGCTGCCGAAGTTTTAAGGGGCATTGTGTAATTTCCTGCCAGCTTGAACTCGGAGAAGGTAACTTCGTGGCCGGCCTTGGCCCAGTCGGCATCCTGTGTAGTTTGAAATGCGATCCTCAGAAAATACTCTTTGCTTGCCGACATTTTTTTGGGGTCGTAAGGAACCTTGAAAACCGATCTTTTTCCCGGCCGAGTGCTAAGAGAGGTGATATATCCGGACTGGACAGCGACGCCGTTTTCCAGCAGCTGCCAGACGATCTTGAACGCATCCGTATTGCTTTGGTTGAGGCGGTTATGGACCTGGAAGGTTCCATCGTTCAGGGATACCGGCTTGATGAAGAACGGCTCATAACATTTCCTGACTTCGGCCAGTTTCGGGGTCCATTGACGATTGGATAAAACCAATCCATTCATACTGAAGTTCCTGCTGTTGACGGCCCAGTCCCCCCAGTCGCCGCCGTATTGATAATAAACGGTTCCGTTTTTATCGGTTGCCTCGACGCCCTGATCGACCCAGTCCCAGATGCATCCACCATTGAGACGATCATTCTCATGCGCATAGGTATAATCCCACACCTCTTTCAGGGCACCTACGGCATTGCCCATGGCATGACGATACTCACATAAGATAAACGGACGAGGGTCCTCCTTGCTTTCTATGTGGCTTTCCATATTTTCCATGGCGCCATACATCGGTGAAACGGTATCGGGTCTGTCCATGCGTACTTTGTTTTGGGGACTGGGATCATTGATGCTGCCGAATCGCTGCACGTTTCCCCGATTACACATGATCAGACGGTGTTCCGGATCCAGCTTCTTTGTGATGTTGTACTGCTGGTCAAATGTCTTGCACCATCCAAAGCCCTGTTCATTGCCGAGCGACCAGATCAGTACGGCCGGATGGTTCTTGTCACGCTGGACCATGTTGACCATGCGGTCAACCGCCTGGGGGATCCATTGCGGAAGATTGTCCGGGACCATATACACAGCATGCGATTCAACGTTGGCCTCATCGACAAGGGCCATACCGTAACGGTTGCACAGATAATACCAGCGCTCATCATTGGGATAGTGCGAAGTGCGAACCGTGTTGATGTTGTTCTGCTTCATCAGTTCCAGGTCACGGATCATCGACTCCAGTGTGACCTGGCGGCCGAATTTGGGGTGATGGTCATGACGGTTAACGCCCTTGATGAAAAAACGCTGGTTATTCAGATAGAGACTTCCCTGCCGGTCTTCGAAGCGGCGGAAGCCGGTATCGATCCGTACGACCTGCAGCACGTTTCCCGCGGAGTCTTTGAGGGAGGCGAGCAGGGTGTACAGATTCGGCTGGTCCGGGCTCCAAAGCTTAAGATCGTTGAGCGTCAGGTCTCCTTTAATATTGACGGTGCCGTTTGCAGCCACAGCGGGGATCGTCCGGCTCCATGTGCGGACTGTTGTGGTATTCGCGTTGAAAAGAAGTTCAAAGTCGATGGTCGCGTTTTTCAATTTCTGTGAAGCGTGATTTTCGATATCCACATCATAGACGGCGCAGATCGTTTTCAGGGTCTCATCGGGTGTGCCCATAAAAGACAGATCGCGGATCCGCCGCAAGGGCTCGAAGCGGAGAAAAACATCGCGGTGGATTCCTGCGAAACGGACCATGTCCTGGATCTCCAGATAGCTGCCGTCCGTCCAGCGGTACACCTTTAACGCGATCAGGTTTTTCCCGGCATTGACATACGGTGTAATGTCGAATTCAGCAGGCGTCATGCTGTCCTGACTGTAGCCGATCTCTGTGCCGTTGACAAACAGCTCCACTCCGGCCTCCACGCCGCCGATGCGCAGCACGACGCGCTGCTTCAGCCGATCCGCCGGAAGTTCAACCCATTTACGGTAGCAGCCGATGGAGACGGCATCTTTTGGAACATAACCGGCGATGACGCTTTTTCTTTTCTCCGTGCCGTTAAACTCCGGCCTGTTTTTATTTCCACCTTTCTTTTTTGTGTAATCATAAAAGAACGGCAACGTTGTATTGGTGTAATATAATTTGTCAAAGCCATAGGTCTGCCAGCATCCGGGAACCGGGATACGGTTCCATTTCGAGATTTCGGTGTCCGGTTTAAACCAGTCGGCCGGCACTTCATCGAGATTCGCATACCAGTTAAAATCCCATGTGCCGTTCAGACTTTGATAGAAACTGCTTCGCCATGGATTGGCAAGGTCAAGCGGCTTGACGGCATCCGCACGGTCGGCGTATAGGGTGAATTCGGCATGGGCGTGATTCTTGTGAATACGAAAAACTTCCGGATTACGCCACTTTTCGGCGGCATTTGCGGTGGTCATGGCTAAAAATACTGCGATTACCAATAGACCCTGATGGATTTTATTCTTCATTTGACATCCTATCTGATTCGAACATTTTCAAAATACGGCTTATTTTACAATAATACCAACGATGCTATCAAGGAAGTTATTGCAGCGTCAAGAGATTTTGCCTGTGACTATTTTTCCGGAGGTTTGCACGAAAACGCGGACTTTTGGAGGGGATGGGTGTGCGCGCAGGAAAAAGGGCCCGTGCGTGTTGGCGGCACACGGACCCTTTTACGCTATTTTTCATTCGCCTGTTCAGGCGAGGTTGCTGTCAGTCGGATCTTCAACCGGAGATTGGCGACTATCCGACATACTGGGAGAGGAGGAAAGTTTTCATTTTTTAAAGATTAAAACCATTACTTTTTCATCACGTGTCGTTGACTTTTTATGACGGCCCCCAAAGCCATGTTTGATGATATTACTATAACACAAACATACGAAAAAATCAATGAAAATGCGGCCAGGACGGCCAATTCAGCGAGTGTCTGATAATAACAAACCCCGCCGCCGTGAGGGGTGTTTTTTATGGGGACAGGGCGCAATCGTGCCCTATTTTTTTGTCCCTTTCGTTTTTAATTTTCTTCATCAATGTTGTTTTACAGCGGCCAGTTGTAGGGGCAGGCATTGAGCCATTCAGATGCCAGGATCGTCAGATCGGCGATGTCCACATCATCCAGTTGGTTCAGGTCCGCACCGCCGCACCAGTTGTTGGCTTCATCGCATGGCCCGTCCAGCCAGTGGGACGCAAACGTCGCAAAGTGTTCCAGGTTGACAATGCACAGCGGCCCGCCAACCCAGAACCCGCCAAGCAGTTCATATTGTTCGCCGTCAAGGTAATCCGCATCCGGCTGACCAATGGTGCCGGTTAACTGATAGGTTCCACCGGAACTGGTCCCGCCCCCGCCGTCAATGGTGTGCCATTGTATCGAATAGTCCGCCGCGGCCGCTGAGATCAATGCCGAACATACGAATAATATGAGTACATTTTTCATAAGAGAGTCTCCTGCTATTCGCCGTGTTCCAGTGATTCAAGACGGGTTTCCTGTTCAGCGAGGCGTTTTTCAAGCGCCTGATTCTTTTGATGCAACTGTTCAATATAGATGTGAGCTTTTTCCAGTTCCTCGACGATCCCTTTACGGTGTGAGCCGACCTCGACGATCTCCTGTCCCGCCGCATCGATTGTCGCTTTCGGTATTGCGGGCAGATGTTTTTGCTTCCACATAAACGCCGAATGCTCATCGATGGATTCAAGCTGATAGTCCGGCTCAAACACATAATCGGCATGAAGGACTCCGCCCCGTTGGTAGATGGAGCCGTTGACATCCAGCTTGCCGACAGGATCGATCGTCCCGATTCCGACATTGCCCGTTGAATACTGAATAAAAAGTTCCGCATCTGTAGCGTTCATTGTATCGTCAATAATAAACGAGTAGCCGACACCTGATGCATCATTGCCTGTTTCCGGAACCCCGACTTCCCAGCTTCTGTAAACACTGGAGTTTGTCCCGGACCGTGATTCGAGTCGGATCATCCCCTCTGAATGAGCCGTAACAGTACCGATCTGAAGCGCCCGTGACGGACTTGTTGTCCCGATCCCGACATTACCATCGGAATCAACCGTCAGTGCCGATTTGTCAATATAAACTTCCATATAAGTCTGGAATTCCAGATCATAAATTGTATTTAAATAAAATCTGCCAGCAGGATACGCATTAGATGTCGCATATCGAATCCAGTCACGGTCACTTTCGCCGGTTGCAACAACAACTTCGAAAGTATATGTCTGGCCGCTTTCCACAGACGGCGGGTTTGAAAGCTCGTAATATCTCCATGTCCAATCGTCTCCGCTCAAAATGATCGATTGACTGCACAGAATTGAACCTGACACTCCCTCTCCCTGATAGATAGTCAGAACGGCATCTGAAGGGATCCAATTAGCAATATTATCTTTTGCATCTCTTGTGACAAAACTGATCTGCATCAATCTACTGGTACTCGAAGGAGTGAAAGACTGCCAGATGCTACTGTTACTTGTTGATAAATTCTGAACAGTTTGACTCTGGTCTAAATTGATAGAAAGCATGGCGGTGGCGACATCCAGCTTTCCGACGGGCGTTTCTGTCCCGATGCCGACATTGTGATTTTCATCAACGGCAATCCCGCGCGTTTTCAGTGCGTAGGGCGCCGCCGTCATTTTTTGTAAGGGGTTTAATGCGACATAATCATTTGGGTCCGTACTTGCTCCAGGTCGGACCGCCACTTCCAGCCAGCGTGCATCGGCGCCGAACACATTGCTGCCGAAGTCCAGCTCCGCAACGAAATAGCCATCTACCACATCCATATCATTGGCATCGACCGCTGAGCCGATCTGACTGGCGGTTAGTACATTCGGGTCGTCGTACAGCTTAAACTGAATATCATACGCTCCATCCGCGGCGACATTGCCGTCCAGCAACCGTCCCTGGTAAGTAAACGCCGTCCCCATTGGTTCGGCAAAAAGCATTGTGCTGCAGAGCAGGACAGCTAACCCTGTGATGATCATTATTGACCTTGTGGTTTTCATGATTTTATCCTTTCAGGAAATGTTTGTAAGAAATGTTTTGATTGGATAGCCGCGCACCGATGGTGCGGATAGTGACTCGGATTGGGCCTTTGATAAGGCCGTTAAGAAATGCCGTGCTTTGTCTTCTCCCGCTCATTTGCTCACCGCGATTTATGACAAAACTGCTTGTTTCTGAATCAGTGTCCTCCTTTAGGACGCGAACACTATTGTACAAAACAGCGGCTGCAATGTCAATTAAAATCATCCAGAAAGACGGATAAAAATCGCTTAAACCTTGTGAATATCCCACAAAAAAGCCAAACGGTACCGGGCTGGTTCTTACGGACATAGCCGGCCCTGCACAAAATGACCTTGTTACTTTTTGTAGTTCGGGTTGGGTGTTGGCATTTTGGCGCCGGTTTCTTTTTGCCAGCGGCGCAGCATGTCCAGCAGTTGTTTTGTTTTTTTCGGGTTGGATTCTGACAGGTCGTTTTTCTCGCCGAGGTCGTCTTTGAGGTTGTACAGCTCAACCGTATTATCCTCATAGAACTCGATGAGCTTCCAGTCGCCGGCACGGACCGCAGCGCCGGGTGCCCAGGTGCTGCCGTGGTAGTGTGGGTAGTGCCAGTAGATCGCCTTGCGGTTCAGATTTTTTTTACCGGCCAGCAGCGGCGCCAGACTGACACCGTCAACATGCTGGTCGGGTTTGGCATCCAGTCCGGCCAGTTCCAGTATCGTGGGGTAGAAGTCGGTGCTTGTTACGGGCACATCGCAGGTGACGCCGGCCCTGGCGCCGGGGGCGCGCACGATTGTCGGTACGCGGATGCCGCCTTCATAGCACCATCCCTTTCCTGCCCGCAGGGGGGTGTTGGAGGTCGGACTTTTGGGCCGGTACTGGGTGGACAGGCCGCCGTTGTCGGAGGTAAAGATGACGATGGTGTTGTTGGCTAATTTCAATTCGTCCAGTGTTTTCAGCAGGCGTCCGATGTTTTCGTCCATGGCCTGAACCATCGAGGCGTAGGCGGGGTCGTCCTGATGCAGTTTGGTTATGCCCTCGTGTTCTTTGACGGTGGCCGGGCCGATGTGCTCCAACGCCGCGGCGCGGGCTTTGTTTTCGTCGATGAGCCGTTTGCAGGCAATGATCGGGGTGTGGACGGTATAGAACGACAGGTACACCAGGAACGGGTGCTGTTGGTTGTCTTTGATGAACCGGATGGATTCATCGGTCAGCCGGTCGGTGAGGTATTCGCCTTCGGGGCCGTCGGGAAGTCGCGGGTTGCCGTAGGGGACATAGTACTTGCCCGGCCCGTACGGTCCGCCGCGTGCCCAGCCGCCTTTGTTGATGTCGAAGCCCTGATGCTCCGGCCAGAACTTTTCCGTTTCGCCCAGGTGCCACTTGCCGGCGAAGAATGTTTTGTAGCCGGCGTCATGCAGGGTTTCGGCCAGCGTGATTTCTTTCAGCGGCAGGTTGTGCAGGTCTTTGGTGCCGAGGAGCTTGCGGTTTTTGGGATTGTTGCCGGGGATCCAGTCGGTGATGTTCAGACGGGTTGGGTACTTACCGGTCATAATGGATGCGCGGGTGGGCGAACAGACCGGGCAGGACGCGTAGGCGTCGGTAAAGCGCACGCCCGCCGCGGCAAAGCGGTCGAGGTTGGGGGTTTGGTAGAAGGTGCTGCCCTGACAGCCCAGGTCCATCCATCCCAGGTCGTCGACGAGAACGAACACGATGTTGGGGTGTGCGTTGACAGTGTTTTTTGGGCCAGCTGTGGCGCATCCGGTCGAAAGTATTAAACTAATCGTACCTGCCACGCAGCACTTTAGAAAGTTGCGTCTGTTCATCATTTTCGATCTCTCCTGTGAAAAATTGTCGGCAGTATTATAACCCGAAAGCCGGGACAGGTCAAATTTTGTATTATTTCCGACAGCGCAAATAACAACGGGCCGCCCGATATTTATCAGGCGAGCCCGTTGTTAGCGGTATTTTTGGGAGTATCTTCGTAAACTCCTTATTTTTTCATCCAGTCCGGCCACTTGTTTTCCATGCGGGCCACTTCGGCGCCGGGGGAATATTCTTTGTGCCACTTCAGTCCCCAGAGCCCCCTCATGGTTACTTTCTCGACACTGCTGTCGGCAAATAACACATTCACCGTGCTCTGATGGCGGTCGAGGTTATAACGGCTTACTCCATTCCCCAGCGAATCGCCAGATTGCGGTCTGTTTGCCAGGGGGGTATCTCCTGACTCCGGCATTCCTCCCCAACGCCAGCATTCAAGGAAGACCGGAACAGCGCCTGCATTCGTAATATTGGTTGTTTTTCGCCAACAGTTCGAGAGGTTCTTTGTCTTAAGCCAGGGCGGTAAGCTTGATCCTATATTGGGTGGATTATAAAGCCAGTTGTTGATCCCATAGCTCGACGCGTAATCCGATTCCCCGGGTTCAGCGAATGCAGCTGATGTCCAAGCATGAAGAAAGGGGTCCGATTTTGTCGGGGAAGTCGAAGGGCAGAGGCGGATGTCCTTTGAACTGCCGCTGCCGTAATAGGGCCTGAGCGGTATCACCCATGTCCCGGTCGAATTGCCGTTTTTATCACAGGCCGACATATAGCTGTCGTTGTTTTCCTGGGTGTACAACGTGAACATAACGCCCCACTGCTTCAGGTTGGACTTGCAAACGACGGCCCGCGCTTTCTGTTTGGCTAAATTCAGCGACGGCATGATAACCGACAACAGCAACGCAATGATCGCGATGACCACGAGCAGCTCGATGAGGGTAAAACCTTTTTGTCTTTTCATCTTCTACCTTTCTTTAGGCCTAAATGATCTTATCGCTTAAAGAGTGGAGTGCATATGATAAAAATCTCATCACACTATCTTGAATTTGAGGCACACCCACATATATCAGTATAAGTACGCCCGGATTATAAGTCAAGCCAAATCTTCCGTAAAGGGTGTTAGACCTGCAATATCATAGGTGTTAGATCATTGAGTACATTTTTTGTCGCGTTATGGGGGGCAGCGGCACAAAAACGGGCCGCCTGATAGTTACCAGGCGACCCCTTGGGGATGCGTTTTTGGGTGTATCTTCAAAAATGCCTTAATACCATTTGCTTGGCAGTCGGTAACTGGCATAGTTGTTTACCTTCTGGACCTGTACAGTTTCATCAGAAGTAAATTTGTGAACGCTGCCGTCGGTGTACCCGGCATTGAGTTTGACAGATCTCAGTGTTTCATTCGTACCGAAATCCGCCTCAGCGTTGCCGCCGGTCCAATAATAATACGGGAACTGTTCTGGACCTTTCTGTTTACCGTTATCGCCTTTGAACGAGTGTGCACTGTACCAGGTGTTAGCCGCCAGGGCACCAGCGGAAGTGAGGTTGTTCGTAAAGAAGAACGCATCACAGGCCAGCAGCTTGACACTTGAATCCTTGCCGGGACCGGTGAAAGGTTTTTCTGAAATATTATCTTTAAAGCTGTAATTCCACAAGAGCAGATAGCTGCAATTAAGATTGTAGTCCCCGTGAATATTGGGATTGCCGGGGTAGAGCGATGTGTCCTGTGGGTTTTCATAGAGGAACTGGTATTCATACGTTCCGAAAGGAGTTTGGACTTCAAAGTCGGAAAAAGCTGACGCTGGGCAGTTAAATGTTTTGGCTAAGGGAAGATATGAGCCCAGATAGGGATACACCACGGTGTCATTCTGCCAGCGGTTCAGTACAGACGGCCGTCCACCTCGTGCCGGTGGGGGCGGCATAATACCTTCATTGTCGGCGGCATAGCTTCCGGCAGCGATCCCCACCTGCCGCAGATTGTTGGCACAGATCGTCATGCGGGCTGCCTCCTTAACCTTTCTCAGGGCTGGCATAATGATGGACATCAGCAGGGCGATGATCGCGATGACCACGAGCAGTTCGATGAGGGTGAAACCGTTTCGGAACTCTTTTTTGGGGTGCTTTTTCTTCATTGTCAGCAATCCTTTCTTCTTTAGATTAAAGAGACAGCGCTGGATTTTAGCGGTCTGGCGACCTGTAATCAAGCTTTATTGTATCAACAGGCGCATCGGGTGTCAAGGGAAACCGGACAACGGTTTTGCTGCGATTCTTTCTTCGCTTTGCGGCGGTGTTACGGGCTCTGCGTCGACAACCGTTCGGCCAGTTGGCGGTGGATTTTTCCATTGGTGGCAATGATCTCGCCGGGGAGGTTGTCGGCGCGTTCGCCGGAAAAATCGGTGACAGTGGCGCCGGCTTCGGCGGCGATGAGCACTCCGGCGGCGATGTCGTAGGTCTTCAGCTGCAGTTCCCAGAACCCGTCAAAGCGGCCGCAGGCGACATAGCACAGGTCAACGGCGGCTGAACCGTGCCGCCGCACGCCCATGATAAGCGGGGTGATGGCTGCAAAGTGGGTCAGGTTGTTGGGCACGGAGTCGTCCCGCATGCACGCAAAGCCGGTTCCGAGCATGGCGTCGGAGAGTGTGCCGCAGTCCGAGACGTGGATCGGTTGGCCGTTGAGGGCGGCGCCTTTGCCTTTTTCGGCGATGAACAACTCGCCAAGCACCGGGGCGTTGACGGCGCCGAGGATGACTTCGCCGCGATGTTCGAGGGCGAGCGAGACGCTGTAAAACGGCAGGTCGTGCACGAACGAAGCCGTGCCGTCGATGGGGTCGATGATCCATCGGGTGTCGCCGCCGGCGTGGGTGCCGGTTTCTTCGCCGAGGATGGCGTGGTCGGGATAGCGGGTCTTGATCTGGGCGACGAGGTATTTTTCCACGGCGACGTCGGCCTCGGTGACCAGGTCCCTTTTGTTCTTGCGGTCCACGCGCACTTCGTGCAGCCGGGCTTTGTAGTCCAGCGATATCTCGCCGGCGCGGGTGATGATGTCTGTTAAAAATGATTTCATGTTTTTAGTTCGCGGTTCGCGGTTCGCAGTTCGTCGTTCGTTGTTCGTTGTTTTTTGCCACAGAGGCCCGCAGCGTTTTACAGAGGTTTTGTAGACGGGATGGACGGGGTTTGCAAGATAAATTTCAATTTACTGTTTTCAATTTTCAAATGATTTAAGAAGGAGTTTTTTATGACACAAGTTACAAAGCAGAAGGAGTGTGCGCCGAGCGAGGTGCGGAACGAGAAAAAAGGTGTGTTTCAGGTCATGCGGAAGGGCGAACCGGAGGAGGTTTATCGGCCGAGTTCAAAAGCGGGTTTGAAAGGATTTGTGAAGCGGTACCTGGATTTCTGCCCTGCTTTACGGGTGTCGGCTTTTCAAAAAGGGAACGCTGTAACGGGCCAAAGCTTGGATGTTTTATTTGAAGTATTCAAGAAAAGCTGGATTCGCTTGTGGGCGAACCCAGCTTTATCGGAGGGTAATGAGAGCTTTAATTAAGTTTCTTTCATTGAAGCGGACCACACAATCCGCCTCCTCCATAAAAGAAGAAGTTTTTTAGCTTTCACTTTTTATTTTTTACGACGAATCAGCAATCCGCCCAGCGCCAGCAATGCCATCGTCGCCGGTTCGGGAACGCAGATGGTCGAAACACTGATATAATCTAGGTAGGCCTCGCCAGCCCCAACTGCAGGTTCCACAACAAAGAGGATTTTCTCGTACAAAGGATTCGGCGTGATCAACACTCCGAATTCCCAGACATCTTCGCCGGGGAGAATTTCAGTATCAAAGGTGATGCTGCTGCCATCATGTCCGGTTGCTGAGATGTTAACGGCGTTTAACCCTTCGCCAAGATCAACCCAAATTTCCTTGTAACCGTCAATTATTTCGTTATTTGGAATCTGCAAGAAAACTTCTATCGCCGGAACACCCGTAAATCCGGTCTGGCCGTCATAGTCAAGAGTCCCTCCGTAGACCGGCGTGATGAGCGCCGTAACACCGGTAGCATGATAGTCATTCTCAAGTACTTCCGGGACCGCTGTATAACCTCCGCTGCCAGCATCAGCAACATAATCGGGTGTAAAATCCCATTTCTGATACGTTGTCCCCGGGTCACCGGGCATCCACCATACCCCAGCGACTGCGGGGGAAACGGCCATAGCCAACAGACATGCTGAAATAACTAATAACTTCTTCATCTTTACTCTTCTCCAATCCGTCCGGAAATCATACGCGGACACTTCATTGTAATAAAATGTTCCTTTGTCAGGATGGCTTAAGATATGAAGACTCCTCCACATCATCTTTCCATCCACCAATTCCTCATGCTCAAAAATATCAGGATGTTGGCCGGTAAACAATCGTGGGAACTACTGGTTTTCCAAAAAACGCCTTTTACAGTATAAAAAACAGCGGTTTTTTATTGAATTTTCTTAAAAAGGTCGTTTTTTTTCGTTTTTCGTTCGGGCTTGCTGGGGCGTTTGAGCGGGTTTTGACAATTACGGCCGCAGTAAAAAGGGGGGGGGCTACATGAGTTATCAGGCGGGATTGCCGTTGGATTTCCGCATGATTCGTCAGAAAACGGGTCTTCCGGGCCGAAGTGAAGGAGAAAAAAATCAAAACTTTTTTGCGATAGTGTCCGGTAATATCAAATGTGCAGCACGGTTAAAGGGGGCTTACTTGATTCCGGTAAGTGTAAGCAGGAAAAGGGTTTGCATTTTCCTGCACCGATCGCTACCATTGCCTGTAATAGATGGGAGACGCGGGAGAATCAGGGGGCAAAGGAAAAGCATGTCAGTTTTCACTTTGCTTAGGTTTTTGATCTTAGAGTCACACACTTTGGTGACAGAAATGGTGGGGAAGATGAAAAAGTTGCTATTTGTAACAGTGATACTGCTTTGCGGCGTGTCGGCCGCGAACGCGACGATTATCTTGTCGGCATCGGGCATATCCGCCAAAGGTGTCGATGTAACCTTTGAAGCTCAATTAACCATATCTGGTGATATCCTCACGGTGATACTCATCAACGATTCACCGGTGGACAGTTTAAATCCTGATGATGTTTTGGGCAGCTTTTACTTTGACATTTTAGACGGCGATGGTATGCGTCCCGTGCTGGCCTATAACAGTGCGACCGGAGACACATACAAAGGCGTCAAGAATGGCCCGGATATCCTGCTTGAGACGGGTGCGGACCTTCAGGCATTTGTAAGCGGTGACGACAGCTGGCAATTTAAGACATTTGATGAGGCGTTTAGCCCGTTTCTTGGTTTTGGCATTGGCACCGTTGGTAACAGCGGCCTGTTCCCGAATGGATTTGATGGTAATATCGTGGATGGGGTGGATTTTGCGATTTATACCGGTGAAATTACGACCCAGCCGCTGGTGAATCCGGATTACCTTGTCAAGGATACGGCGACCTTTACTTTTACGGGCCTGACCGGATTTACGGAGGCGGATATCCTGCCGGAATTTGCGTTTGGTCTGGGCACGGCGCCGGACAGTTTGCTGACTCCGGAACCGGCGACGATGGTCCTGCTGGGATTGGGCGGATTGGTGCTGCGGCGAAAACGCTGAATTGCCCGTCGATTTGAAACCTTTTTGGTGGGTTCATCTATACCTTATAGAACTGTGGTTTACCACAGTTCTATTTTGAAAAACAGGGTTTTGGACGTGTTATTGAGGGTGAAAAATAAAAAAAAACTGGCCCAGGAAAAAGTTTTAACCCTTTTGCTTGCAGAAGGATAAAAGAAGTGCGAGAAAGTCCTGTTTTTTAAAAAAGAGAAATAATCATTGACAGTGACCCCCTGTTTCGGGTATTATCTTGCTTGTGAGAATAGGTATTATCGGAGGAGGCGTGTGGAAGAGATCACTTCGGATCTCATCTTAGTGCCTCGGAGAATAATTTAATGCGTCTTTGTGATAAAGACAGGAGAATGGAAAGATGAAAAAAGGACTATTTGTTTTAGCCGCAGTATTAATCATGTCTTCGTTTGCATCCGCAACGTTTTATCAAGCCTATGATCCGCAAGTTGGGCTTACGGTTGATTACACAGGCATTGAGGAAAGCAATGCTGGTAGTACGGCGTTGTTTGGTGCGCCCCAGATATCCGGAGACCTGCTTTATTTCACCTCGACTAATTTTTACGCTTCATCAGCTGATGGCGGCGGACTTGACTATATCGATGGGCAACTGAATGTGACTCTGGATGCACATGATGGTTATGATATTGATAGTGTCGAACTGGAAGAGTTTGGTGATTTTGGTCTGGATGATTTTGTGGGACTTGGCACTGATGTAACAATGGTCAAAGTTGTTGCTCTGGCACAGATTGATATCTTGGAAGTGGACGGCGTTTCCCTTGGTGCAAATTTTGTCCATGCAAATGGCGATGCGGTTTACACGCCAGTTAGTCCTGTAACGGAGGGCAAGTTTGACCTGATTAATCATGGTCCGGGTGTCTATGCCCCCGTGTTTGAGCGATCCAGCCACCATGACCACAAAACCCAGGGAAGCAATGATCATACCGATCCCGATCTTTTTGGGAGTGGAGGGTTCCATACCCTTTTTGTTAAGCCATGCAAAGG
>JBDLJN010000072.1:0-13570 GCA_039714335.1 Planctomycetota bacterium | reverse complement strand
AAAAGCTTGCAGGAACTGATCGACGAACAGGGTATGGATGCTTTCTGTCGGATCGAGCAGGATTATGTCACCTGCATTGATGTCACAAATTCCGTCATCGCCACCGGCGGCAGCGTTGTTTATTACGAATCCTCCATGCGGAGTTTACAGAATGACGGGGTCATCGTTTACCTGAAACTGCCGCTTGCGGAACTTAAGGAACGCCTGAACGACTTGAATGCTCGCGGCGTCGTTATCGATCCCGGCCAGACGCTGGAAGGGCTTTACGAAAAACGCACGCCATTATATGGACAATGGTCCGATATTACAGTTGACCTGTCCGGCTTAGATCACGAAGCGTCTGTCCAGGCGATCATAGATAACCTTGATGAAAGATAAACTTCCAAAACCGCCTTTTAACTCCTATAAAACATCCAATCTTTAGGGTGTAATTGGCCTATATTTTCCTTTTCTGCCCTTGGCTTTCGAGGTATAATATCCGGCAATTGTCACCTTCTTTGTAATAGAAAGCAACCGAGCCTGAATAATGCAAAGACAATTGGTTCTGGATGAGTGATCGGATTGATGTCAGAAGAGTTTAAAAAAACGGAAAAAAACTCACCTAAAACAGGGCCTGTGGCAGCGCCATCGAAGTCCTTCATGACGGCCGGACCGACACTGCACTACAGCCATTCCAATGTTCTGTGGTTCTGGGGTCTGTCCGTTTTCATTTTTTTCCTGACATGCTATTTTTGGCAACTCCTTTTGCCGTTGCCGCTGGACCTTGAAAAGGGAACATCGACCCTGCAGGATTCGATAAGTTGGTTGCCCGCACTCGATTTTCGGCTGTCAGAGATTGTCAAGGAACCCATTGGTATCTATGAGTATCCGTGGCACATTGTTGTGCTGGGTATTTTGATGGGCATTTTGGCGGTGGTTCCGGTGCTGGTGTCGCAGTTGCTGAGTTTGCGGTTCAGTATTCCGCTGGTGCTGTCGATCATATTCATCGCGAAACTGCCGTTGTTGGGTCTGTTTGTCCTGCTCAGTTGTATCGCGGTGGCATGCCGTCCGCTGCGTTTTCGCTCACGCTTTATATCATTGGCCCTTTGTATGGCGCCGCAGTTGGTCTATTGGGCCATCTGGGGCGGAGATCGGACCGCTGACCCGGTTCGCTGGGGTGTATCGTTTGCGCCGTGGATTTTTGCGTGGCTCAGCGGTTTGTTGATGGCTGGGGTGATTCTGGGGATCGGACATTTCACCCGTTACAAACCGGGCCTGAATTGGCTGGTCAATTTGATCCTTCTGGCTGTTGCATTTGGCGTTTTTCAACGTCATATCGGTTTTGCGGAGTTGGATTACCATCGGTATATTGCCGGTAACGATCCGGAAGATGCGGTTGAATTCCGTGCGCATTCGATTACCGATACCCTTGACAAGGTTGTTGAAGATACAACGCTGCGAAGTTTTTTAGAAGGACAATTTTACTCTGTTGACGAGGGTTATGTATTCCGGGATGAACTGAAGGAAGACATCCACAACTTATTGGCCAACAATAACCGTTGGCCGGAGTGGTTTCGTCGGAAAATGCCGGACGAGCTAAAATACCGGCTCAAACGAGGAAGTCTGAATGCCCAGTACGAAAAATTTATCGATCGTTGGCCGGGCAATCAGGAACGCATGCCGACGGCGATGTATTTCAAAGCTCTCTTGAGTGAATTTCGTCCCGACGTGCGCAGGATTGTTGACCTAGAACTGCTTGACTTTTACAGCGATTATCCATTTGAGGATAATTATATCAATTGGCGGGAGTTGTTTGACAAGTTTCCGGACAGTCCGGAATCTCTTGAGGCTCGCTGGCGTATTGCCATGCATGAAGCAGGCAAAGGGAAGTTTGACAAGGCAAATGAATATTGCCAGAGCGCACAAGTCATGATCCATGAGCTAATGAGTAAAGAGATCCAGACTCAGCCGGAAGAGCCCGGCTCCATTATTGCGGCCTTTCAAGTGCCGCCGAAAACCGTCATAAGCTCTTTCAAATTACACGATCTTCAAATTCGTTTCCGTAAGCTGCGATCGTTGCTTAGCGAGGAAAATAGAGGCGCCGATAAGGAGGCGGGGGAGCGGTTGTCAGAGTTTTTAAGACTCAATCCTTATAAGCCGGATTATCCGGTCAGATTGGAGAGCTTGACCAAGAGGGCGCCTCGGGACGATGGCCTTCGCGATAATCTACTGCTTGAAAAAGCAGCGACGGTTGAGGATATTCAGCAGCGTTCGCACTTACTGGAAGAATTGTGGAGACAGTATCCGCAAGGGGATGCCGGACTGCAGGCACAATACGAATTGGGATTACTCAAAATCCAAATCTGGAAAAGTACGGACGGTCCCGAAGAGGAGCGAAAGAAACTTCTGCCAGAAGCGCGGACGATTTTGTCGGACTTTATCGAGAGGCATCCGGATCATCCCTGCGCCGGGCAGGCTGAAGCAATGCTCGAGACACTGTCCCCATTGCAGTAGGTCATTTTTTCATTCTTTCAGGGTGCTTTTTTCGAATTATCGGGCGTTTTCAATCATTTCTATGTTTTGATTCAAATTCATGTTTGCGGCAATCGCTTTTTTTATCGGGCCAAGATTTCATAAATTCCCTATAAAAAAGACATTACACTTTTTTTATTCAGGGTCGTTTTAGGGTCTTTTAAATTAAGATGATTCTGTTTGCCGCCTATTTGACCGAAATACAGAGGTAACTTAAGCTTTACAAGTATGGATAATGGCTTTTGGGAACGATGAGTATAGATAGTATGACGAAAAAAACATGGATAGTATGGGCTTTGTTATTGCTGTTGCCTGGTACTGTTGGGCTGAGCATTCAGATTGCGCGAAAAAGAGCGGTCAAGAACCGTGTTGCCCGAGCTTCCCAGAAAGTCGACCAAAGTTCAGCGCTCAAGGAATATCTCCAGATGTACGAGCAATGGTCCAATTTGCCCACATACAAAAAGGCAGATAACCCTTGGGGCTATGGGCCCTTTGGCGGTATCGAAATCCGCAACCGTCTTGAGGAAGGGCAGTCTGACCGGGTTGCGGCCGACCTTTTGCTGCTGGAGAAAGGTTTCATGCATTATCCGGAGGAGTTGGTTGATGTTTTATACGGCCCCGACTGGCAACAGGGGGTGGCTGAACATAAAAATAAGCGTGCCACTACTGAGGTAATTCTGATCGTGTCGACATTCTTTTTAGCTGGGGGCGGGCTTATTTCGGCAGGGGGACTGAGCCGGATGCTTGTATTATATCTTAAGGAAAGAGCATCTAAAAAAGAAGATCAAGAATCGGAATCGGATTCGGAGGAAGAAGCAGAGGCAGATGATCCCAAAATCGTATCCGGGGAGGGCGAAACATCCGACGAAGCTTCATCGCAGGAAGAGTCTCTTGAGGGTCTTGAAGCATCATTAAGCGAGCCATCGCAAGCACAGGAACACGAGGACGACTTGTCGGAACACAAAGACGATCTGTCGGAAAACGAAGATAAGCAGTCAGAGGATGAAGATGACTTGTCGGAATACAAAGACGATCTGTCAGAGGACGAGGATGATTTGATGGAGCATAAAGACGATACGCCAAAGCACAAAGGCAAAGGGTATTTCCAATCCCGTGAGGGTTACAATGGTGCAAGGTCGTTTGAAGCCTGCAAAGAAACAGAACTTCCAATGAAGCCCGTGGCTCCAAAGTCCAGTCTTTTAGGAAAGGCGCAAGAAGATTCATTCGCATGGGCGGACGAAGAAGATGATCCTGCAGAACTTGAAACGATGATGACGACTGAGCCGTTGACCAAAGAGTTGACGGAACTGACCGAGGAGGTTTCGGCAATCCGTCAGTTCGCAGCGAGTCAGCAGGATCAAATGCGAAAGCTTCAGGACGGCTACGACTGGATGATCATTCGCCGGTTCTCCCTGCGGATCATCCGTTCGATTGATAATATCGATGATCGTGTTGTACGGCTTCAGGCCAATGGTGAGGATGCGGCGATGTATCTTGAAGATATTCGGGATGAGTTGGTTTTTGCGCTGGAGGCCAGCGGGATTGAACAATTTAAGCCTGATCTGAATATACCGTTCAAAGGGCTTGAAAAGTATGCCGAGGCTGTTAGAGAGCGAGTCTTCACCGAGGACGCCGATCTTATTGGTTCTATTGCCGATGTCGCCCGTCCCGGTTATCAATATTTAGTCAATGATGATGATGTTAAAATTGTCAGATGCGCACAGGTTAAACTGTACGAGTCAAAGCAAACTTAATAGGGAATCGAATTATGAGCACAATAGCAGGAATTGATTTAGGAACGACCTTTTCGGCATTGGCCCGGCTTAACGGCATTGGGCGTCCGGAAATTATCCCGAACAGTGAAGGTGAACGCATTACACCTTCGGCGGTCTATTTTGAGGAAGACCAGGATGGTTCGATTCGGGTGGGTCTGGAGGCGGTTAACTGCCGTCAATTAGACCCTGAACGGGCCGTACGATGGATCAAGCGGCACATGGGCGATCAGGACTGGAAAAAGAGTATCGACGGACGTGACTGGACACCCCAGGAGATTTCCAGCTTGATCCTGAAGAAGATCAAGCAGGATGGCTCTATTGAGAGTTCGATCAGTGATGTTGTTATCTCGGTACCGGCCCATTTCGATGAGGCCCGCCGAAAGGCAACAATGGACGCCGGTACGCTGGCCGGGTTGAACGTAGTTGGTATTGTCAATGAACCGGTTGCCGCGGCGTTATACTATGCGACCACACAAAGTGTCAACGGTCGCGTGATGGTCTATGACCTTGGCGGCGGTACATTTGATGTAACGATACTGGACATTGACGGCCAGCAGATGGAGATTATCTGCAGCCAGGGCGACCACGCGTTGGGCGGTGTGGATTTCGACAACAAGATTGTCGAACTGTTCGAGGAGGCCTACCGCAAGGAGCATAATGCTGAGTTGATTGAAAATGAGCAGGATCGCGCCAAGTACGAAGATGAGGCCGAAGATGTCAAGAAAACCCTCTCGCGTCGAGACTCGGTTCGAAAGATGTTGTACGGCGCCGCCGGCTCTGTACGCGTTGAAATTACCCGTGAACAATATGAAAAAGCGATCGAGCCTTTGATTGCCCGGACAGAAATGCTGATCGATGTGGCGCTGGAAGAGGCCAGCAGTAAGGTTTCTGATATTGAAAAAGTCCTTCTGGTCGGCGGCAGCACACGGATGCCGGTGGTACAGAAGCAGCTCACCGAGAAATTCGGTTTTGAGCCGGAAGTGGCTGTCAATGTGGACGAATGTGTTTCGCTGGGGGCGGCGATCCATGCAGGGTTGACGCTGTTGCGGGAAAATCCCAAGAAAGTTGACTCTGGAATCGCGACCGGACTGAAAAAGGTTCAACTTAAAGATGTTTGTAACCACAGCTACGGAACGATCTGTGCTCCTGTAGATGAGGAAACCGGCCGGCATGTGATTCGCAACTCGATCATTCTCCAAAAGAACACGCCGTTGCCCTGTGAGGCCACGCAGACTTTCTATACGATGACTGATGGCCAAACGGAGCTTCAGGTGACCATTACGCAGGGCGAGGATGAAGACCCTGATTTTGTGAACAAGATCGCGACAGAAGTCTTCGAACTGCCTGCGGATCGTCCCGCGAACCAACCCATTCATGTGCAGTACAGCTATGACGCCAATCAGCGAATGCACTGCCGGTTTTTGGATGAGCAGTCGGGTCGCACGCTCGAAGTGGAGTTTTGTGCGGGCGACAACGGTCAGATGGCGCAGGCCGAGATCCAACAGGCCGCCAAGGAACTTAATTCAGTTAAAGTTCAGTAAAGACCCTTAAGAGATGATAGAGATTATTGTAGCAGGTTGTTTATTAGTGCTCACAGCTATCGCGATATGGTTTTCGCCGTTGCAAGCCTATCTGCTGAAGATTTTCCCTGCGCTTGACCGTTACGAATTCATGTGCCGTGTCCAACAATTTATCGATGAATCGTTGCCGTCTGGCAGTGATGAGTTTTTTCGTATTCAAATAATCGGTCGGATCCCGACCTCCCACGATCAAGTTAAAACGGATGTGCAGGTTGAGGTTTGGGATGTCACGGAAGGGCGGTCACATCCTCAGCAGGTTCTCAGTGCGGATGAACAATATCGCTGCGGCCAGAATGCGGAGTTCCATTCCGTAAAGGACAACGGTGTTGTTCCTAAAAAGTTTTCCGTTCTGGCTGTCTGGACAACAGTTGCACAGTTTCCCTGTCAAATTCTTCGTTTTGCTCAGCGAGGGCGTCGAAAACTGATGTTTTGCATAACTGTTGTTGACGCTGAATCCGGCCGCGAAATCATTGCCGCCCAGGAGTTTGCCGAGTATGTTTACTGCAACGACGGCTATCGTGAGATGCATGCCCGGCGGCGTGATGTGTCAAGATCATGTGTTGAGTTGGCGGCCTTCTCTCTTGGGACCGCATCATCTTTTTCCAGCGATATCAAAGCCCTGTGGTCCGAGTGGATCCGGCAGAAATCGGATATTGGTATGTCTGTCGAAGAGGCAGCGAAGATGGTTGGAATGATAGAGCGGGCTGTTTCGGGATTGACTGCCAAGAAGTCTTCTGAGACCCTGAAGGCTTATGGTGAGAGTGCCGACGGCTTTCTTGCGATGGAACTGGCTCTGGAGACGGCCGCTTTGAGCGGGACTGTTACGGCGGAGATATTCAATAGACTTTCCCAAGTTGCGGAAACACTTGGTATCCGGAACGATCGATTCCTGGCGGCGGCTCAAAAAATATTATTGGCGTCCGAGTGCCGTATCCAGGAACCTTCCTGCTTATTAGGTATTGCCCCTGAAATGGATGAGCAGTCATTCCGAAAAAGACTGACTGAAGAATACCGCAAGTGGAATGCACGTGTCACACATCCCGACCCACAGGTCCGCCAGCAGGCTGACCAGGTTCTGACGTTGATTGCTGATATCCGAACGCATCGCCTTCAATCTTGTTCCTGAATTCAGGATTTCCTCCAAACATTTCATCATATTACCCGTATAATTACTGACTGTTGTATTTCGGGACTCCTTTTAGGTTACCGATAACTCCTTGTGACAAAGGGGGTTATGCGGAAAAGCGGGGATTCACATCGTTTTTCTGTCCGAAAAAATACTGTTGCATCAGGCCATAGAATTGTGTAAGTTCTCCTTTGGCTTTTGAGATGAGGCAGTGAATGCCAGTTTATTCAAAGGATTGGGAGATGGCAACAAAAGTATTATTAGTGGATGATCACGAAATCATGCGTGAGGGAATCAGCGCTCTCTTGCGGAGGTATTCGGAGTTTGAGGTAGTGGGACAGGCATCCGATGGCCGTCAGGCGTTGGAAATGGTTTCTCAGCTTAACCCCGACATTGTCATTATGGATGTTGGGATGCCGAACTTAAATGGCGTCGATGCAACGAAACAACTACTGTCCTTGGATCCCGGTCTTAAGGTTATGGCTCTGTCAACTCATTCGGATGGGTCGGTGGTTGCGAAGATGATCAAGGCCGGAGCATCGGGCTATATACTCAAGGAATCAGCGTTTGAAGAACTCATCGAGGGGTTGAATACGCTGCTGGACGGCAGGACGTTTCTCTGCAATAAGATATCCAAGGTTGTTTTCTCGGAGTATGTGGGCCTGGTTACAAATCCCAAATCCATGAGTGGTGATGGGTTGACAAATCGAGAAAGGGAGGTCCTTCAGTTGGTTGCCGAGGGTCACACGACCAAGGAGATTGCTGAAATTCTCAAACTCAGCACCAAAACGATCGATTCGCATCGTGAGCATATTATGGAAAAACTGGGCATCCGAAACATTGCCGGGCTGACAAAATATGCGATTCGAGAAGGACTGACATTGCCTTAATTCGGTCATCTGCCGGAGTGTTTTAGTTGTCAATTTCCACCTGGGGGGTAACTCCCGTATTCGTGGATTGTGTCAAACATCGCAAGGACATTTTCTACGGGTGTTTCTTCCAAAATCGTATCATGGCTTGCCCCGGCAATATATCCACCGCCCGGCATCATTATTTCAAGCACTTTACGGGTATCTTCTTTGACGCCTTCAGCGCCTTTTTCCATCAGCGTATGATGCGAATCAATGGCGCCGTTGAAAACCATTCTGTCGCCAAATTCAGCTTTGAGTGCAGCCAGATCCATTCCCCTGCACGACGTTTGAACCGCATGCAAGCCATCAATGCCCGCATCGATCATGGCAGGGATCAACTCATAGACAGCGCCGCAGCAGTGCATCTGGGTTTTCAGGCCGTAGGAATGTCCCAGATCGCACAATCGCTTCAGGTGCGGCGTCATAAACCGGTCAAACATGTCCGGGCTCATCAAAGGTCCGGTCTGGCTGCCGAAATCGTTGCCCATAAAGAAGATGTCAATCGCGTCGGCCGCGGCATCGAAAATCCTTTTGCTGACTTCAAAATAATAATCGACCAAATGCTTCAGGACGGCATCGACCACGTCCGGCTCGGAGTACATTTTGATATAAAGATTCTCCATGCCGATCAAGTCGATTGCATCGTGCCAGAACGGTGACCAGTCGCCGCCCAAAATCGCATATTGACCATCATATGCTTGGGCAGCCGCTTTGATCTTTGAAACATCCATCCAAGCCGGGTTTGGCCAGGGATAATCTTCCACCTCAGCAAGGTCGGCATCGGCCAGTGGGTGGGTCAATGGCTGGCCGTAGCCGTATCCCTCACGCTCAATACCGAAGGGGGTTCGATAGGTTGCCTGCGGGTGTTCCGAAGCGAATTCCGGCCCGGCGTATTCGGCAAAGACTCGCCTGAAATCATCCCGAAAGCGCAGGCTGAGGCCTTCGTCATCCAGGCTCAACTGGTTTTTTGCCTTTTCCCAGAACTCTACGGACGCTCCGCACCAACAGGGAACCCTGTCAGGCAGTTCATGTTCAAATACGGCTAAGACTCTTTCTCGCGAGTTCATCGGAATATTTTCCGTTCTCTGTTCTTTTTATACATGGTTCCTTGCGATATTTCCGGATTTGCGAACTCTGCTCAGGAATAAGCCCCAAATTCATTGATTGCGTCGAACATCGCGATGATGTTTTCCGGCGGCACTTCCGGCAGGATGTTATGGACGGTGTTAAAGACAAACCCCCCGCCGGGCGAGAGGATTTCAATTCGTTCTTTGACATGGTCTTTAACCTCCCGCGGCGTCGCATTGTTCAGGATATGCCGTGTATCGCAGCCGCCGCCCCAGAATGTAATGCCGTTACCGAATTCTTTTTTCAAGGTTATCGGGTCCATATCCGTGCAATTGGTCTGAACCGGATTCAGGATGTCATAACCGGCTTCGATCATATCCGGCAGCAGTTTATAAATCGAACCGCAACTGTGTATAAATGTTTTCATCTGGCTGTTGTTATGGACATAATCATTGAGCCGTGTGTGATGGGGTTTAAAGATGTCCCGGTAAATCTCCGGCGACATAAACGGCCCGGAATCCATACCCAGATCATCACCGAAACGGAGAATGTCCACAATGTCTCCAACGGCGGCACAGACTTTTTCAAGTGTCGCCAGATGAATCTCCATCAGGGCGTCCAGCAGTGCCCTGACATTGTCCTGATCGGCAAAGACATCCATCATGAAATTGTCCATCCGACGAAGGAAGGTGCCCCATTCGAACAGGTTGCAGCCGCAAACGACCATTAGCGCCCGGTCGCTGCTTTCCCGGAGTTTCAATGTTCGCTGACGCAGTTGGTCCCAGAAGTTCGGTTCGCCTGCATGGTCCCATGGACTGTGCACCAATGCTGCCCAGAGAATCATCTTCATGGCTTCCGGCAAATCCCTAAAGTTGTTCGGATACCCATCTAAGTATGGGAAGTATGTCTGGTCGTAAAATGTTCCGCCGGCCGGCATCCGGGCGATGACCCTGTCATCGACCTTAGCTTCATAGGAGCCGTCCTGCTGCGCTGTCGGTTTGAACCAGACGGGATATTGTGCCGTCTGGCCGTCCGCCATTTGAATATCGTACCAGTGATCATCCCGTTCATTAAAGTTTCGACCGATATCCACGATATCGATATTAAAGCGGTCCAGGATTTCATCTTCGGGTTGGGCCAGTTGCTGAACCACATCATAGATGCGGGTGTGTCCGCTGTTCATTCCAAGATGCTTTTTCAGGTTTGTATAGGCGATTGCCGAAATTCCCGAACTGGGTGTGGCGCCCATGTCGATCGGGACTCGGTCCGGTTCTTTATGATTAATTGCTGCTAAGATTCGCTCTCGTGAATTCATGCTTATAGATTCCTGTTTAAGTTTTTTCAATCGTAAACACTAATCGAGGTGGTACACCTCTTTCATAGACTTCCACCATTCGCCTTCAGCTCGATTGTCGAGGGGAAACTGGCAGGAGTCGATTTCTTTCCACCATTTCCGGATGGTCGGGTCGTCGGCCATCTTTTTCATGTCGGCCTCAAAATCATCGCCGACATATTCAAAATAGCTGAACAGATAATATTTACCATCCGGAAATGGTGTCAGATAGATCGAGTAGCTTTGGATATTGACATCCTTAAGTTTGGCATTGATCTCTGGCCACGGATTGGCGTGCAGTTCCTTGTACTTGTCCAGCGATTCCTCTTTAACGCCTATAACACTGCCGTACCGCTGAACAGTTGTAGTCGAACATCCCGAAACCATGGCTCCAACAAGAGTTAATAACACGAAAATTCTGTCTATCTTCATTATCTGTGTTCTCCTAGTTGTGTTTTTCCGATTATTATTCAAAGGAAAAGGCGCTGGCGGGAATAGCGATGGCATCCGACTGTCCGGGTGCCATGTAGCCCAGCTTGAACGCTCTGGGTTCTTTCAGCCAGGCTTCTTTGCGTTCAATTTCCTCTTCGTTGTCTTTGCCGAGAGCATCCTTGAGCTTAAACGGAGTCCATGGAACAGATGAATAATAGTACAAAGCTAAAGCATGTTTTCCTTTCTTGAGGTGAATCTGTCCCCGGTAGGTGCGTGTAAGCGACTCTTCATCAGCGGGTTCGGTGTCAAATAACGACAGGACCACAGTGCCAAAGCGGATATCCACTTTTTGTGCGGAGACCGTATCAAACTGGTAGAATCCATCTTGAGGTGCGTCAAAATAGCTCTTGTATTCATAGATGTGATCTGCCGCAAAATCCGATCGGTTCCCTAAAGTCTCCACGACATCTGATTGTACGGGTTCAGGTTGTTCTTCCGGTTCAAACAGGAGCGCGTAGAGATTTGAAACCGTGCTGTCGTAGGCGTTGCACTGTAATCCCGGTTGTGTTGGCCCGGATTCGACCGCAGGCATGATTTTCGGACGAAGCAGGCTTACATAACAGATGACCATCGTGACAAACAACGCCAGCGACAAAAACTTGTAATTGGCCAGACCCGGCCAACCTTTGTCCTTCAGCGCAGCCAGCGGGTTCTCCCATACCAGTTTGGCGCTTTCTTCCGTGTGTTCATGCGGCTTGATCAGTGATACGATTATCATGATGACCGAGCAGGCACAGAACAGGTAGAAACCGGCCAGCAGTCCCGGCATGGACCAGTTGAAAAAGTTGTACCAATCAATAATGAATACCCCCAACCCCATAAGCGAGCCGGTTGCCATTGTCCATATCGCGGCCTTATTGGAGGCCCGTTTCCAGAACACACCAAACAGGAAGACCGTCGTGATCGGAGGCGCGACATAGCAGATCAGATCGACACAGCCCTTATACACGCTTTCGAAGCGTCCAATGTAGTTTGACCAAACAATCGCTACCACCATGCATACGACCGTCGCGATCTGGCCAACCAGTACCAATTTCTTGTCGGAGGCCTTCGGCTTCCACTGCTTGTACAGGTCGTAACTGACCAGTGTGGCGATGGAATTCATGGCGCCGGAGACGGTACTCATCAATGCTGCCAAGAGTGCCGCCGCCATCAGTCCGGTGACGCCGGGGGGGAGCAGGTTCTGTATGGCCAGCGAAAAACACTCGTCGGGACTGCCCAGAGGAGCGAAATCGCCGCGGTTTACCATCGCCAGATAAATGACGCCTGGAAGGAAGAAAACAAAAACCGGAAGAACCTTCAGGAAACCCGCAAACAGCGGGCCTGTGCGAGCATGATTGCTGTCCTTGGCGCCCAGTACACGCTGGACGATCGTTTGATCGGCACACCAGTACCACAGACCGATTACAGGATAGCCGAGAAACACGGAGTACCATGGCAGATTTGCCGGATCGCTCCGTGGACGCAGAATCGTCAGCTTGGCGGGTTCTACAAACTGGGACAGTCCATCCCATCCGCCAATTTTGACGAATGCGATGACTGTAAGAATGATGGAACCGGCCAGCAGGATAATGGTCTGCAATGCGCCGGTAACAACCACGGCCAGCAGCCCGCCGACAACGGTATAAATACCTGTCAGAACAGCTGCGGCAACAATACTGGTCATAATGGGGATGCCGAACAGGGTATTGATAACCAATGCACCGGTGTACAGTGTAAAGCCGATATGGATAAAAACCGCCGAAACGATACTTAGCCCAGCCAGCCAGTTCCGACAGGTATTGCAATAGCGCTTTTCGAGGAAATCAGGCAGTGTTGCGATTTTTGAGCGGAGATAAAACGGAGCGAAAAATAACGCCAGAACGATCAGCAGAAACGGAGCCATCCACTCGAAATTTCCATAGGTAAGACCTGTCCGATACCCCTCTCCGGCAAAGCCCACCATGTGGATCGTAGAAATATTGGTCGAGAACAGTGCCAAGCCGATCATTGGCCAAGTGAGAGTGCCTCCGGCGCGGAAGTAGCTGTCACTGTCGACGTGATCTTTTCGTTTTCTTCCGGCCCAAAGACCGATGCCGACAATGCCAACGAAGTAGATGGCGATGACGATGATGTCAAGTTTGTCGATTTGGACATCACCCTTGACAAAGAGCAAGTCCTTAAAGAAATTATAGATGTTGACGATAATATCAGGTGTGTCGCCTGATGCGAGAACTGAAAAATCCATACTTTATGTCTCCGTTTTCTATTTTGTTACTTCTTCCATGGCGATTTGGGACCATTCCCAAAGCCGTTTGGGGTCATGTCTTACCGTAGAAATATCCTTCATGATAAACTCAATATGGCACTTGCCCTCAGCTTTTTCGAGGACCTCCCTGATTTCTTCGCGGGCCTTTGCCGAATCCCAGTCTGTTTCAGCGAGAATCGCCGGATTCGGCTTTCGGCTGATCACATAATCGCTGCCGGTTTCGGCGATGATCGTGTCGGTATCGCACCACGGACTGACGGAGATCTTCCGGAGATTGGGAATCTTCCGCATCAGATCCATTTTTTTGTCGAGCGGTTCACAGCAACCGTAATAGGTCAGACCAAACCGTTCCAGCCAGCGCATGTCGTGCTTGATCGCAAATTCCCATTGCATCTCCGGCGAAACTTCCGAGAAAATCTGGGCATTGGAGCAACCCCACATATTGTGCGGTTTGACGTAATCCGGATCAAAATCGTTTCCGGGCAGTTCGCTGGTATAACCATATCCGCCGGAACCGACGCGCGTA
>JBDLJN010000071.1:0-13748 GCA_039714335.1 Planctomycetota bacterium | reverse complement strand
TTCAACAGAACCATCGGCAATAGACAGATAATCAAGGCAAACAGCGTCACGCCCTCGATCAGGGCCGCCGCGATGATCATTGTCGTAAAGATACGGCCCCCAGCTTCCGGCTGGCGGGCAATCGCTTCGACCGCCCTGCCGGCCAAATAACCGAGCCCCTTGGCCGCACCCATCACGATCAGGCCGGCGCCAAGAACGCCACCCAGCACCGCCAGTCCCTTTGCAATGGCTGACATCTGTAGCACGGATTCATATACCTGTGTCGTATCCTGTGTTTCTGTAGTCACCTCGGCCAACATCATTGGAACCATCATTATTATATCTAACATACTACTCAAACCTCCAATACAAAAAATTAGGTTAAATTTCCTTAGTTATTCAGTCAATTAATGATCTTCACTGATCGCAAATCCAATAAAGATCGTCGTCAAAAACGTAAAAATATATGCCTGTAGGAACGCAACGAAAATTTCCAGCAAACTCATGGCCGTCGCCGACCCGATTGAGGCGACCACAACCATATAATTCCTAAAAATCAGAATAAATCCCAATAGCACCGACAGCAGAATATGCCCGGCGAGGATATTAGCAAACAATCGAATCGCCAAAGAAAACAGCCGCACAAATGAGCTGATCAATTCCATCAAAAACATAAACGGCATCATCGGCCACGGTACTTTCGGCGATAGCGTCGCAAAATACTTCACAAACCCTTTTTCGTGAATCCCGGCCAGATGAAACAGCAAAAACGCAAACGTTGCCAGCGCCCCGGTAATATACAGGTTTGCCGTCGCCGCTCCGCCCCAATGGTTCTGCTCGCCCATTATAATGCCGAACACCGCATTGAGCGGAACCATCCCCAGTAGATTCAGCGACAGAATAAAAAAGAAAATAGACCACAGATACGGCACATATTGATCCGTCTGATATTTCAGAAACGGCCTCGCCACATCCTCACGAATAAACACGCAGATCGTTTCGATAATATTATAAAAGCCATGCGGAATAAGCTGACGCCTTCGAACCACCAGCGGCAATGCAATCATCAGCAGCAGCGACGCAATGCTGATCATGAGCATGTGATTAGTAAACGGCAAACTTTTCCCGAATACCGTCATCGAAAAGAGTTCGTGGCTTACCACATGCTCCATCGGGTTCAGCTCAGACTCAGCTAAGCATGTTCCAAAAATTGCCATCGACGTCGGGTTCCTGTTCTCGCTTTTCTGTATATTTCAGAATCCACAGAGCCAGCCACGTGTCCAGAATCAGGAAGATCGCATAATATACTCCCAGAAACAAGATATACCAACTCCAATGTATGTCCATAAAAACGGCGATTATAGCAGTTCCCGCCCCACTAATCAACAACCGAATTACCATCGCAATCATCACCCCGATCAGCATCCAGTGAATATCCCGCCCCCAAGTCTTTCCGATGGCATACAGGCCCAATAATCCCGCTACAGTAGCAACCGATGCAGCAGCTAAACACGCCCGGCTCACATGCAAGCCGCCGATCTGACTGATCCGATAGATCAGAATCGTCACAAAAAAAAGCCCTAACAGGGTCCCAGCGACTTTCCCCCACGGAAAAATCATAAAAAATGGATCGCGTTGTCGCCTGTTTGCGCACATATCTGAATCAGATGGCCTCCTCGTCTTCATCATCGGGAGGGGTTTCCAAATCCTTCTGGGTAGATTGAGCACGTTTGATGATGATATACATCATCAAACCGAACCCAACAAAAAAGCCCAAGATCATCCAACCCGGGCTGGTGCCTTCTGCTTTATCGAGCCAGTAGCCGCCAAATACAAACAGGCCTATGACCAAGCAAAATTCAACACCAATGCTCATCCATCGCATCGCCCCACGATAAAACGTCGCGTCGGTTGGCTGGTGTTTCCGCCTTCGAGCCATAGAATCCTTTCCAGAAGTTAAAAACTACGAACTGCGAACCACGAACTTTCAGGCTGACCACCGGTCAGTTTGAGTTATTACGACTTTGCCTGGTCGAGGATCAGTGTTTTAACCTGTTCACTCGGCAAGTTCAGTGCCCCATAGGCCCCGGCCGCCGCCGCACGCAGCTCCGGATCAATCTCGGTCGAACTGACCAAATCGTAAATCGCATTGATCTGCTTGGTCAGCAGCAGATTCGCATTGATCTTCGCCGATGACGCCAGAGAACCAAAGGCTGCGATCCGCACCGTATTATCGTTTTGCTGAGCCATCGCCATTTCGGTAATCGCCCGCTGTGCACCGGGATCCTGCAGATGAGCCAGCACCTGCGATGCCAACACCTGCATCTGCGGGTCAGACTTTTGCGTCACCTTGATCAGGGCCGACAAAGCAACGGACAGGTTCGCAACCTTGTTCCGCACCAGAGCCAACTTGTACATCGCCCTGACCGCACGCAGCGCATACGTCTGAGCCATCTCGGCATCAATGTCCTCAGCGTCCTGTCCGAGAACCGCCTCGGCCAGATTTTCAACGATCAGATCGCTTCCGACAAACTCATTAACCGGGTTGGCCTCGGCAAAGGCGATCGCCGCGCTGTAGCGGACCTTGCGATCCGGAAAGCTCAGTGCTTTCGCCAGCGGCTGTTCGGTTCCGAGACGATACAGCAGGGACTTTTCACCCGCATTAACCGCCATGGACTCGATAACTCCCAAAGCCACATAAGCATCCCCATCTTTGAGTGCACGCTCCAGCGCCTGATGCAAATATTCGGCACCGGCGGTGGTCGCATAGGTCATCGCATCCGCGTGTCCTTCGCCAAAGTATTCCGGCATCGGCTCGCCAACAGATTCAGCACGGAAAAATGCCGCAATCCACAGGCCGATCGCCTTGCCGACAGAAGCGTCCGCTTTCAGTGTCCACTCACAGACACGCATTGTCATCAATTCATCGAAATAGTCCTTATCAACTTCCTGGCGAATTAGAACCCGCTTTCCCGTATCCCAGAACCAGACATTGGCAAAGTCGTACTCCGCCGCAGCGGCCAGTGAGTCATCCTGATCGTAGTACTTTTCTGCGAGCCGGAAGAATAACTCGGCGGAGGACATATCCTGGGCATTTGCGTCGATCTGCTGGATCGCGTTGACCGCCTGTTTTTTAAGCACATCGGAGTCAGATGTTTCAATAATATACTTTAAATACGGCAGCGGTTCATAATAACCGATCTTGCCGAGCGCCCGGATCACCTCAACCTTGACAGCAACGTCTTCCATCTGCAGGGCTGCAACCAGGGGACGAATGGCCGGTCGGCCGATCTTCGGCAAAGCATCGGTAATATAGGCCATCTCATCTTTTCGATCGGAATCCGCGATCGCCGCCAGCATTGGGGGAATCGCAAAGTCACCGGCGTTTTTCAGCCGCTGCTGTGCGGCGAGCTGGCCTTGGATGGTCGTGCTGAGCCGACGGATCTCCTGTGCGATGATCTTCGGATCGGTTCGGCGGATATACCGTCCTTCATCGATCAGTTCGAGTATCTCACCGCTGATCTCGCGCAGTTCGTCACTGTCGGCATGCATCCTCAGTAACAGACGGTACCCTTCCTGATTGGCCTCGGCCAGATCCAGCAGAAGCGTCGGGTCCGGCTGGCTGGCAATGATCTTGTCTGCGTAACTCTTGGCCAGCTCAAACCGGCCGATCTTGGTATAATGCAGGAAATCGTTCCAATTGCTTTCGGTCTCTTTTGATGTCTGTGCTGTGACCGCCGAATCGACCGGCTCAATCGCTTCGACTTCGACGGCCTCTTCAGTCTCAACAACCCCTTCATCAACCGCAACAACTCCTTCCGCCTCTACGGCCTCCTCAACAACAGCCGCTACTTCAAAAGAATCCCCGTCCAGCGAAATATTTGATACCATAAAGCCAATAGTGTGTTCCTTGAGATTTGTTGTAATCTCAAGCACGATACGGCCCTTTTCGGGCCAACTACCATCGATGTTAAAATGGATAGTGTAAGCATCATTAAACCCTTCATATCCGCTTTTTGTTACATCCAGCTTTTGACCGTCCGATGAGTAAAATTCAAAGGAAAGTATGGCGTCCGGTGGAAGTTGTCCGACATTTAAACCTAATGTTATTTGATTTTCATTCCAGTCATCCGGTTTGATTGAACCGATCGCGGCCCCGATTTCTCCGATTTTCGTTCCTTCCTTAAAATCAATCAGGCCGGTATCCACAGTCTGAGTTCCCTCGGATGTCAAATACTCCAACGAACCGACAATTTCTTTTATGAGCTCTTTTTCTTTTTCCGGGTTGCGTATTTGGATGCTGAATTCAACAGTTTTATTATCCTCTCCAATCTCGGGGAAATGTGCTCTCTGGTCCCATTTATCTTCCGGCAAAAGACTTTCACCGCCAGCAGTGGTCACTGACTCAATGACCCCGCCTGAAACACTGAGAGCGGGGGTTGGCAATTCCACCACCAAGGGTATTTTATAACCATCATCCTTTTTGCCGTACATACCGGGAAAATCCACCGTTCCGATTTCCGCTTTTACAAACGCTGTCGGTTCTTCACCATATAATGAATTACCTGCCGTCTGGAACATCGGACAAACGAACAAACCCGCTAATACCACCCATATCAAAGAAGTTTTGTATCTCATCGATAATCTCCAAAAAAATTAGTCCGCTTATGCCCTGCAAAATACGGCCTAACATTATATCTTAAAAACAGTTATGCCAACAGATATAAACAGACCGATTGCGTCTTCTCTATTATAGAGTTCATGAGCCGAATCGTCAACGAAAAACCCCGCCCGACGATAAATTAGGTAATTTCGGTAAAGAGAGCGATAAAGAACCACCGGATTACACGAATTTCCACGAATCCGCGGTTTTTATTCATTCATAATTTTACGGGCAGCCGTAGAGATGATTTTGCCGGATATACTGCAGCACACCGGGCGCCAGCGCATCCGCCGGCACACTGCCTGAAGCCAATTGCCGGCGGATCTCGGTGCTGGACAGGTCAATTTGGGGCGTCTGAATGGTATCGCTTTCTAACTGCTCGATACAGGCCAAAGAAAACACCCCCTCAAACCGGCTAAAGTCCGGCGGCGGGTATCCGGCCCGCACCATCACACTGATCTGGCATTCTTTCAGTAAATCGGCCACATGATACCATTTTTCCAGGTCAGGTAGCTGGTCGGCACCGATCAGCCAGTGCAAAATGACGTTGGAACCAAGCTGATCCCGGAAAAAGCGTATCGTATCCAGCGTATAACTTGGCGCAGGACGGGTCAGTTCGCAATCATTGACCAAAAAATCATCGACCCCATCGATCGCCCTGGCAATCATCGCGAGACGATGGCTTCCGGCGACAGGCGTATCCGTTTTATGCGGGCTTTGGCGCGCGGGAACAAAAATCAGTTTGTCTGCGTGAATCGCATCAAGTGTATGACGCGCAACCTGCACATGACCGATGTGTATGGGATCGAATGAACCGCCAAACAAGATGATTTTTTGCAATGCACTCATCGCTTAAACTTCACAGAAAACTGTTGAAAACCATGCCAGAAATTTTACCATGCAAGATTTTTTTTACAAATAATTAAATTTTTTTAACTTTTTTTCTTTCGCCTTAAAATGCATTCAAAACAAATTTTCTAATGAATCATAACCCGCATTACAAAAGACTTCCTCAAAAGCTAAAATCATCAGATTGCAATATTTTTAATCCAAAAGGCACTTAGAATGCAAATCTTAATTTTCCGTTTTTCGCAAAACCGTTACAGCAACCAGAAAACGATGCATTAAAAACATCGAAGACAAGTATCCGCAACAACTTAACCGGCACGCATCTGATGTGCAAACGTTAATTTTTATCAAGCATAATGCGTTTTTTTGTCGATAAACGTGTATAATAGCTTGCAATGAAATGTAAATAGAAATCAACTCTAAGGAAATGAGCGAAAGGAGGTGATTACAGTATGGCAAAGAAAAAAGCAGCTAAGAAAAAAACCAAGAAGAAAGTAGCTAAGAAGAAAACAACTAAGAAAAAAGCAACTAAGAAAAAAGCTAAGAAGAAAGTTGCAAAGAAAAAAGCTAAGAAGAAAGTTGCAAAGAAGAAAAAAGCAACTAAGAAAAAAGCTAAGAAGAAAAAAGCCACAAAAAAGAAAGCCACAAAAAAGAAATAACGGTGTGAGTTTATACTCCACTGCTGTGGTAACAAAAGGAAGGCCTCTCATCCACATTGAGTCCTTCCTTTTTTATTTCAGTTCTCCTCAAACACCCCCCCCTCCTGACCTGCCAATTTGGCACCCTCTCTTATGACTGCCCCAGAGCCCGTTTGCTCCGCAGAATATGGTGATAATGCTGCGCGAAACGATGTGCCTCGTCCCGCACATATTGAAACAGCTTTCGAACGGCGGAGTTGGCCGGCAGCTTTAGCGGCGTGTCCTGTCCGTGAATGAAAACAATCTCCTCTTTCTTGGCGATCGACACCAGATTCGGCACCGGCGCCTTCATCTCGTCAAACGCTTCTTGTGCGGCGTGAAGTTGTCCGATGCCACCGTCGATCAGCACCACATCCGGCCACAACTCCTGTCCCGCCAGCGCGCGTTGATAACGACGGCTGACGACCTCTTTTAGGCAGGCGTAGTCATCAACGCCCTTGACCGTCTTGATCTTGAACCGCCGATACCCGTTCTTAAAGGGGCGGCCGTCAATAAACTGCACCATCGAGCCGACGGTTTCGCTCCCCGACAAATGCGCAATATCAAACCCCTCAATAATCCGGATCGGCTGATCGGTTTTCAGTATGGCCTGCAGCTTACTGAGTGCATCGGTCGGGTCGGCGGCAAACACCTCCGGCTGAACATTCCTCTCGACCGTACCGCGCTTGTCCAGATTTTCAATGAGACGAATCCGATCACGATACATCGCCGCCGCCTCGAAATCCTGATCAGCCGAAGCGCTTTCCATTTGCTTTTTCAGACCCCGAAGCACCGTGGACCGCTTGGACTGTAAAAACTTGATCAGGTCTTTAATTTGGGCTTTGTAATTGTCTTTGGAAACCTTATCCGAACAGGGCCCGGTACACTGTTTGATGCTGTGCAGAATACACGGGCGAAAGAACCGCCGCTTATCGTCTTTGGCGTGGATCTCCAGCTTGCAGGTGCGGAACCTGAAGATCTTCTGCAGGATATGCATCACGGCCCGCAGCTCCTTGACATTGGTAAACGGGCCGAACAGCCGGCTCTTGCTGTCCTGCGGATTGCGGGTAATATACACACCGGGAAATTCCTGCCGCGTCGTGATCTCCAGGTAGGGAAAGGTCTTGGCATCCTTCAGATCGGTATTGTACGGCGGATGGATATCCTTGATCAGCCGGGCCTCCTGCAGGATCGCATCGACCTCGCTTTCGGTTTGCAGGTATTCCACGGTCACGGTCTTGCTGCTCATCTCGGCGATCCACGGCCCCCTGCTTTCGGCCAGGTTCGCCCCCGGCTGGAAATAGCTGCTCACCCGGCTGCGCAGATTCTTCGCCTTGCCGATATACAGCACCTTATCCTCGGCATCCTTCATAAAATACAGCCCCGGCGCCGTGGGAAACTCCTTGATTGTCTCCCATATCCCTTCCAGCGTATGTTTTGCCGCTTTTTTTGCCATCACCGCTATTGTAACGGAAACAGCATGAAAAACAAAATCAGAATATACCGCTTATGAAGAGTATTACTCTTTCTCATAAAATGCTTTGAGTTTTTCCACTGTACGGGATGATTCCTCGTCCAGTGAATCCAATAAATGACTGATAAGGGGTGTTGTGGTTTCCTCCGGCAACGCTTCCAGCATATCCCGCCCCGCCGCAACAATCAACTCAAGCCGATCGTGGTTTATCTTAAAACGGAATCCCGCAAGAAGATCGATTGCGATAACCGCCGCAGATTCTTTGTCTGTGGATTGTAAAATCACCACTTTGGCTCGCTCAATATCTTCAGGGCCGGAATGACCCAGAATCGTCTGATGAGCGTTGAGGATATCCGCCGGAACAGGGTCGCCCTGTAATGTTCGTTTGGCCAAATAGGTCTTATAAAAGATGTGCCATTGTTTCGGCTCAGCACATATTTTTTCGATATTCGGCAACGCTTCGGTCCAGTTATATTCCACACACGCCCCCAGAGCGTCGAATATTCGTATTCTTCGTTTCAGCATATCAATGTATTCGTCTTTGGCCTCTGGCTGGTAGGGATGATGAATGAGTGCATACGCCGCCAATTCCCGCGTTTTCTTTGAAGCATAGTACGCTTTCAATAATTGAGTTGATTGATCGGTACGGATATATGCCAAAACACGAAAAGCTGTCCTCGATTTGTCAGAGTCGTTTTCTTTGATGATTTCCTGAAGGTGTGGAATCACTGCATCTCCATGGTTTGCAAGAAGACCCACCACTGAATTTCGAGTATTGCTCCCTCTGTCATCAATTGAAAGACCTTCGATCAGAATCTGAATACGGTCGTCTCCACCGGTTAGAGCCATTTTCTCACGGATATATTCCTGCCAGTAAAGAGAGGCGTTGATAAACCAGTGGAATCCGTCTCCGGTTCCCATATAAACCGGCTTTACAAAATACGCCTGCCCCTCTAACTCCATCCAAGCCATTTTTCGTAGAAAATCATCGCCTAACTGAGTGGAGGCCGGGAAAAGAACCAGATCAATGTGAGAGTATTTCATAACATACTCATAATCGTCATAAGCATTTGGATCAGCAGTGAGATCCCGTTGCTGTTGGGGAAGATTCAAATAGTCTTTCCACCCTCTCATTAACAGGAAACGATATCCATCCCAACCCCCAACCGACACGGAAGGTTTTTCGTCGGTCTGTACAACCTCCCAGTTCTCCGGCAAGATTTCTTTAACCCTTTCAAAACAGATTGATACCGATTCCCCGCTGTCCTGTCCGAAACCGATCCCGGACATAAGCGACAACAAAACAACAACTAGCGAAATTCCGTTACTATTAGCCATCATATGCTCCAAAAAAATGTGATTTTTGCGTATATACGCCAGAGGAGAAAATATTGAATGTAACAAGTTTGTAAAAAAACCTTCAGAATCTAAAATCTACTGTAAAAGGCAAAATCACAAAACCCGACTGAGCCAGTCCCGATTTGAAGCCAAAATCTCACTTGACGCCTCGCACCGTCCCTGCTATACTTCCGTTCCCAATGCATGGGGTATAGTGTAACGGTAGCACGACTGACTCTGAATCAGTTAGTTGGGGTTCAAATCCCTGTACCCCAGTCTCAAAAGCCCTTTGCTGCCAAGCCCAGCAAGGGGCTTTTTTTTATCGAAAGAAAAAGGAACGAATGCTCAAATTCGGCTCAATACAACTGGATATGCCCTTTATTCAGGCCCCGCTGTCGGGCTATACCGACCACCCGATGCGGATCCTGGCCAAGCGGTTCGGCTGCCCGCTGACCTTTACCGGGGTCATGCTGGACCAGATCGCACTGCATCACAAGGCCCTGAAAAAGCTCAAGTTCCAGCCAATGGACAACGAACACCCCGTCGGCGCCCAGGTTCTCGGCGACGATCCGGCGGTCATGGCCGCTGCCGCCGCAAAATTCATCGAAACCGGCTACGACCTGATCGACCTGAACTTTGCCTGTCCGGCCCCCAAGGTCCTGCGTCGCGCCCGCGGCGGACACTTGATGAAACAACCCGCCGTCATCCGCGAAACCTTTTTGCGAACGCGCAAAGCAGTGAGTTGCCCGGTGTCGATGAAGATCCGCATCGGCTACGACCACAGCGACCCGTCGCGGGATGATTTTTGGACGATCTGCGAGAACGCCGCCAACGATGGTGTGGATGTATTGTCCATCCACGGTCGTTCGGTCTGTCAAAAATATCGCGGCAAGGCCGACTGGTCGCTCATCGCCGAGGCCAAGAAGCGATTTCCCAATCTCGTCATCTTCGGCTCCGGCGACATTATGACACCGGAGATCGCCATCGAACGCCTCAGCGAAACCGGCATCGACGGCATCATCGTCGCCCGCGGCGCCATCGGCAATCCCTGGATATTTCAGGATATCCGCGCCCTGTATAACGGCGACCCGAAACCCGAACCACCCTCACTGACCGAGCAGGGCCAAGTCATGCTGGAACATTTCGAAATGGTCACCGAAGCAAGAAGCATCCAGAAGGCCGTGCCGTATTTTAGAAAGTTCATGGCCGGCTACTGCAAACGCCACCCCCAAAGAAAGAAAACCCTCATCGCCCTCATGGCCTGCAAAACAAAAGAATCCGTGATTGAAACAATCAAAGAATGCTACGGACTGTAAAAGCTCTCCCCCTGCCAAGGGGAAGTGTCACGAAGTGACGAGGGGGTTTAATTCAGTTCTCAATCCGTTATCCCGTAGGGATAATATAAGAATAGCCGGGGGTGAAGGGAATCCCGAAGGGATGACCGCAACCCGTGGTACGGCATCCGCACCCCTATCGACCCTAAATGGGTCGAAATAAATCTCCCTTATTTAGGATGTTTTACTCACTTTCCCAACATAAGCTTAAGTTCACCCGTTGCGTCATCGATAAAGACTTGCAAGTGATCCCCGGGTTTATTTGATTTACCCATATACAAGATGTACCATCTCGTACCATTGAATTTAGCGGATCGGTCCGGGTGTAATCTATATCCAAGTTTTTATATCCAGCCATCTTTTTTGCAACAAAATCATCGGCCATCTTTAGTACTTTTTCCTCAGACAAACGAGGAGCGACCTTAGCAGAGCCACTGCCTAACTGTTGTTTTTTCACTTCTTCTTCTGAGGAGTTATTTCTGAAAGGAAGATTTATCTTGCTTTTCCAGGACACTGAATATTTTCTATTTCCCATGTGACGCCACTCCAGTACATACGTCACGCCGTGATGCCAAGTCCCCATCCCATCGTGAGGAATGTCCCAGGTTAACAAAGGACAGTGGCACCGAATCAGTCTCTCGTAGTTCAGCTCTGATAAAACATATCCGTCAATCAAAAGTAAAATCACAAAGCACGCCGTTAATATGATACCAGCTTTGAATATTACTTTACGTTTAATGCTCATGAAACGGCCTCCTAATGCTATCTATATTCCACCTGATACAGTACACGTGACTTTTGGATCATGTCTTTTTATTCCTCCATGGTTGTGTATTATCCACCAGACAGACTTGGTCAGCAAGGGATTTTTCTCTTGTTTTGTCGTCCGGATAACGTATCATTTCTCTGTGTCGCTGATAAATCAGCGTGGGCACAGCCCACTACAGAAATCTGACAAAGGATGATTGGATGAGCACTGTACAGATCAAAACGCCGGACCATTTGGGACGCAATTTCATTCCTGCCGAATACCTGCCCGACGGCAAGGACGAATATTACCTGCGAAACGAACAGATCGCCCCCTTGAATCGTCAATGGCGCAAGCTGACGTCGAATGAAGTCGAAAAGCTGGTGCAAAACGGCAACACCTCCGACAACTGGGACGACATCCGCGTCACAGACGAATTCGACCCGGCGCAGATCCTGAATACTCAGTTCTTCGGGCTGGTCCGCATCGGCCGCCTGCAAAATGTCATCCTGGAACATCACGACCTGCGCCTGCCCTGCGGCATCACCGACAGTCTGATCGCCGCCTGCGACATCGGCGACGACGTCGCGATCCACGGCGTGCGATACCTGGCTCACTACATCATCGGCGACCGCTGCATCCTGGCCAACATCGACGAGATGCACACCACCGACCACGCCAAGTTTGGCAACGGCATCCTCAAGGACGGCGAGCCCGAAGCGGTCCGCGTCTGGATGGACGTCATGAACGAAACCGGCGCCCGGGGCGTCATGCCGTTTGACGGGATGCTTCCGGCGGACGCCTACCTGTGGGCCAAATACCGCGACGACGCACCCCTGATGGATGCGCTGAAGTCGATCACGCAAAATCAGTTCGACTCCCGCCACGGCTACTACGGCAGTATCGGCGACCAATGCGTCATCAAAAACAGCCGCATCCTCAAAGACGTCAAAGTCGGCGACCATTGCTATATCAAGGGCGCCAATAAACTCAAAAATCTGACCATCCATTCCTCAGAACCCGAGCCCACACAGATCGGCGAAGGCGTGGAGATCGTCAACGGCATCATCGGCTATGGCTGCCACATTTTCTACGGCGTCAAGGCCGTCCGCTTCATTCTCGGCAACAATTCGGCCTTAAAATATGGCGCCCGGCTGATCAACTCCTTCCTCGGCGACAACTCCACTATCTCCTGCTGCGAGGTGCTGAACAACCTGATCTTCCCGGCCCATGAGCAGCACCATAATAATTCGTTCCTGATCGCATCGGTCGTCATGGGACAAAGCAACATCGCCGCCGGCGCCACCATCGGCTCCAATCACAACAGCCGCGCCAACGACAACGAACTGCGGGCCGGCCGCGGCTTTTGGCCGGGCCTGTGTACCAGCTTAAAACACCCCTGCCGCTTTGCGTCCTTTGTCCTGCTGAGCAAAGGCGATTACCCCGCGGAACTGAATGTCCCCCTGCCGTTTTCACTGGTGAACAATAACACCGCACAGGACCGGCTGGAGATCATACCATGCTACTGGTGGCTCTATAACATGTACGCCCTGACGCGCAACAGCTGGAAGTTCCAGGCCCGTGATCAACGCCTGAATAAGACCCAACATATTGAATTTAACGCCTTGGCACCGGACACGGTCGAAGAAATTCTGAACGCTCGCTTTCTCATCGAGTGCTGGACAGCGAAAGCCAAGCTGAGACAAACAGGTCAGAACGCCGCGGACAAAACAGATTCTGAACTTTCCGCATTAGGACGCGAGCTGTTTAATATAACGTCGCCGGAAGCGCTCAAAGGATTGGAAGTGCTGGGCGAAAACATGGAAAAATCCAAACGCAGGATTCTTATCGTCAAACCTTTTGGGGGCTACCACGCCTACGGCCAAATGTTGCTGTACTACGCGGTTCAAAACCTGTTGGCCTACATGCAGTTTAATACCTCAGCGAATTTTGATAGTATGAAGAACGCGTTACAGGAAAACGCACGTCGTCAATGGGTCAACCTCGGCGGCCAGCTTGTTCCTGCAGAAGAAGTTGACCGTCTGCGAACCGACATCGGCAAAGAAAAACTGTCAACTTGGGAAGCGATTCATGACCAATATGATCAACTGTGGCGGGCCTATCCGCTCGAAAAACAACGGCATGCCTTTGCCGTATTACGGGATTACTACGACGGCCAGCTGGAAAAAGAACAATGGATTGATGCGCTGAATCGATCGATCACTATTCAGGAATATATCCAGTATCAGGTCTATGCCAGCCGGAAAAAGGACTACGACAATCCCCACACCCAAGCCAATTACCGGGACACACAGGAAATGCAGGCGGTATTGGGAACCCCCGACGACAACGGCTTCGTCAAACAGATCCGCAACGAGATCGAACTATTCAAGCAGACCGTCGAGGAAATCACCCGGCGAGGATAAATGCAAACTTAAAACAAAAACGTGGAGCGAAAGCGGCACGATAATCCGTAAGGTGTGCCATGCCCACGCAAAACCTTATCCCGTAGGGATAATATAAGAATAGCCGCGGGTGAAGCGAAGCGGAACCCGTGGTACAAGTGCCACGCCGCCATCGACCCTGTAGGGGTCGAATCATCAACTATTCGTCTTGCTGAAAATACCCCGCCCCAGGACACCCAGCAGGATAACCGCACAGATGCTTTTGAACCACGCCGGCAGCA
>JBDLJN010000070.1:0-13876 GCA_039714335.1 Planctomycetota bacterium | reverse complement strand
TCCGAACGCGGAACCGTATGCGGCCGCGGTTTCTGGAAAAAGATTGTCTCCTACCAACCCCCGCATCCCGCTGATGCTAATAATGAGTTCCTGAGCCATGACAATTTCCTTAAGGCATAGAACGTGTTTTTTCCAGGATATGCGTTAAATTGTTCACAACCTTTTTCACCTGAGGTTCTTTCAGAACGAGAATCTCCTTGAGTGCCTGGCCGATATGCGGAAGGTATATTTCAATATAACCGCGTTTAATCAACTCGTCTTTGATTCGTCTTTGCTTGCGCACATGAATACCCAGTTTCCGGCCGCACTCCTGGATTGCCAATTTCAGCTCTTTAATAATTTCAGGATAGTGCGCAACTGCTTCCTTGCTCTCAGAGGTAAACGGCACCCACACCGAAGCGATATGTACCATCAGCATCATCGGCCCACAAGGCAGCGCTCCCCTGCTTTGACTAAGGCCGTAATTACGCCAGTTGGTGTCAAGCACAGCTTTGTGCGTCGCACATCCGGACTGCTGATATAATAGTGGGACCCGATTTGCAAAACGCACCAATCGCATCAGCGGTTCCTTATCATCGTCCTTATGTTTCTTGATATCCTTGCATCCGTATGCCAGCGCCGCTTCGACAACAAAGGGGTTGCCGCGATAAACCGACGGCTTTCGCGTACAACTGGAATAAAAGTCCGCCTCCACAACTCGAGACAATCCCTCGATCATCTTCTCTTCGCCAATCGGTCCGATACAATCGGTCGGCGGAGACATGATTTTTGTGGAATTGATCGCATCGTGCAACCGCTCAGTTTCTTTGAGGGTAATCCTTGTCGGCCTTAGACGTGCGGAAAGTTTGGCCTTTTTAGCGATCTCGCCCCCCAATCGCGGACTGACCCTTGAAAACTCACTCCGCAAAAACTCGGCCATCGTTTTACTCGAACTTTCGCGAGCCATCTTGAACAAAACGCCCAATTCCACACCATAGGGGTGGGGCTTAATCTCAATCGGAATAAACGGCAGTTCTTTATTCTGACGAGGGTATTCATGTACTTCGCCGCCGGGAGCATGGTAAATGATTGTTGTATGCGGGTTCGCCATTGCTGTCTGCGAAATGTACTCATCAACACTCTGTTTGCCCTTGAGATATTTTCCTTCGAGTGTAATAGTCACACTCGTTCCCTTCGACCATTCAAATTCGCACTCTTCATCACTGATGACCTCAGGGCGGTTTTTGGTGGTATCGATCTGGACATGGTAGTGGCGGGCAGGCTTTTTGCCGCTGGTTCGGGTAATGATCTGCACCGGTTCGCCTGTCGTCAGCAATCCGTACATCCCCGCAGCACTAATACCAATCCCCTGCTGGCCCCGGCTCATCTTGAGCGTATGAAACTTACTGCCATACAATAATCGGGCAAAGATGTTTGGCACCTGCTTGGCCATGATCCCGGGGCCGTTGTCCTGCACCGTTAAGACAAATTTATTATCCGTATTTTCTATGGGCTGGATGATAATTTTCAAGTCCGGCAGGATATGTGCCTCTTCACAAGCATCCAGCGAATTATCCACGGCTTCCTTCACCGTCGTCAACAACGCCTTTCGTGGATTATCGAATCCCAGCAGATGGCGGTTTTTTGCAAAAAATTCACTGACACTAATGTCCCGCTGTTTAGCAGCCATCGATTCAGCGGTCGCGGCAACTGCTTTGCGAGAGCGTTTTTTCTTCGGTGCGGGCGTTGTACTTTTCACAGCAGGTTTCACATCCTTGTTTTTAGGGGATTTCTTAGTCGCCTTTTTCGCGTTTTTCTTCTTGACGCTTTTTGTTGTTTTTTTTGAGTCCTTTTTTTGAGCCGGCGCAGAATCCTGGTCAAAATCGAAGCTCATTTGCGTCGTATTCTTTTTTTTACGGGCAGTCATTCCATCGACTCCTCATTAATACCCGAGCGGTTCGAATACCCTAAACAGGCACTCAACCGCTCAGCTTTATTACATCGTCCTTCTATTGCAGTTTGCAAATGTACATCTCGTTCACAAAATGTAACGCAGCCAATTCGGCAGCGGCCTTTTCGCCCGGTGTTTTGTCTAAGCTGACAGCGAGAATGGCTTTGCCCTTTTCAAGCTTGTGGCCAACACCCATGGTGTTGATATTGATGCCGTGTTCGCCAAGTACCTGACCGACAGAACCAATAACGCCGGGCTTGTCGTCATTAAAGATAATCACCATTGTATCTTCAGGCGTTACCTCAATCCCAAAGCCATCAATATCAATGATTCTCAGCAAACTGCCGCCAAAGACAGTACTGCGGATCGTCCGTGTAACTTTATCCGTTTCGACCGTTGCGGTAAAACTGGATTCAAGGTCTTTGATCTCTTCGTTCTTTGTCTGATCGATGCTGATGCCGCGTTGTTTCGCCAATATTGGAGCATTGACCATATTGACGACGGCATCAAAGTGCGGTTGCAGGAGTCCAATGGTAAACGCAGTTACAACCGTATCAACCGGCTTTTCGGCAATGGATCCCCGGAATTCGATCTTGACATTCTTAATATGTCCCGGAGCCATTATACTCATCACGGTGCCGACGCGTTTGGCTAACTCCCCATAGCGGCTAACAATCGCAGGAACACTCCCGCTGGTCGCAGGAGCATTCAGGGCATTGCAGACCGGCCCGCCCTTGATGGCATCACACAGGATCTGGGCCGCTTCGACAGCCACTTCAATCTGAGCTTCTTCCGTACTGGCACCGAGGTGCGGCGTTACCAGACATGACGGACAACCTTGGAATCCCATATTATCCGGCGGCTCTTTTGAGAACACATCCAGTGCGGCGCCAGCGATCGTTCCCGCATTGAGGCCATTATAGAGGTCGCCTTCATTAATAATTCCGCCGCGAGCACAGTTGACAACACGGCACGTCGGCTTCATCATTTTTAATTCCTTAGCGGTAATCATATTGGTAGTTTGTTCGTTACGCGGGATGTGAAGCGAAATGAAATCTGACTCACGATAGATTTTTGTCACATCTTCGGTTACCTCGACACCCATTTGTTCAGCTTCTTTCGGGGCAGCAAACGGATCGTACCCAATGACCCTCATATTAAAGCCCAAGGCCATTTTTACAACAGACATCCCGATGCGGCCCAGGCCAATAACACCCAGAACTTTTCCGTTAAGTTGATTTCCGGTATACTTTTTTCGGTCCCAGGCACCTTCTTTGAGACTATTGCAAGCCGGAACGACATTCCGGCTCAAAGAAAGCATCAAAGCCATAGTGTGTTCGGCCGCACTGAGTGTGTTTCCGCCGGGTGTGTTCATCACCAGAATGCCCTTTTGCGTCGCAGCCGGGATATCAATGTTATCCACACCAACACCCGCACGGGCAATGCCTTTAAGCTTGCCGGAATTTCCCAAAACCTTTGGAGTCACCTGAGTCGCACTGCGTATAATCAGTCCGTCATGGTCGCCAATAATCTGGGCGAGTTCATCCTCGCTGATGCCGATACGAACCACCGGTTCGAAATCATCCATCGAGTTAATCAAATCAATCCCTTCCTGGGCCAGTTTGTCAGTAATCAATACTTTGTACATCTTGTCCTCTAATAAGTTTCCATCTCATACACTTCCTGCGATGAGATTCTTTCGTCGATGTGCTCATATGTTAATTTATCCCAAGGGAGTAAATATCGCAAGTTACAATGTGCTGCCGCAGAGGCCAGTCGGCTTACCAGTGCATCACGCCCTTCAGTTTCCATTTCGACTGTAATATGTACCATTTTTCCTTCCGGCTGTTTAGGCCAGACGCTGCTCCTTAAATCGGTATCCTGCAAAACTGCACGTGTAATGATCTCCCCTGAATAATAATTACGGACATGGAGATAATCTACGCTATAGTCGTCCACCTGAACCAGCAGAACATATCCGGCACCCATTGAGCGAGCGGTCTCCACTGGATCCAATAAGAGACTTCGGGAGTCCGCTATTGGATTCAAGATGACATTTTCACTCTCAAACTCTCCTTTTACAGTCAAGGTTCGTTGAAATGCCGATATCAGTTTCTCCCGAACATCAAAATCAGTGCCCGCAGAATGAGGACATTCTATCCAGATCAATACCTTACGTTCTTGCTGAGCTTTTAAGTCATACTCCGGAACCGTCTTGTTTTCGAAAGGGCCTGGGCTCAGGAGAAGACTGAGGGCGACACAACCCGATGTTGAGAATGCTAAGCATAGAAGTGCAGCCCCCAATGTTATTGGAGGAACAACACGAACAAGATGTTTAAAGGCCAGAATTTTCAAGAATCGTCCTAATTAGATTAACCACCCATCCGGCTAAAATAACAAAGCACCCGGCTAATAATAAAAAGCAAACGCCTTTTGGGCAGAAAATACGTTGCAGAAAGCGAAAATTTATACCAAATACAGCACAATGTAAAGCAAAAATCGCCGTCAGGATCAAAACGACACAAAAAAAACCCGCTGCCGGCTGGATCCGAAAAGCTTCCAATAGATGTCCCGTAACAAACATTTCTGCAGCATGGGTCCACCCGCATCCGGGACAGGGTAATCCAAACCGCTGTTTGAACCCACAAACACCAAACCAAAAACTCAGATTGATATGTCCTCTTTCCGATGCCCACAATAAACCAAAACCCCCGACGATAAAAATAAATATCCCGCCGGCAAGACTTCGGGTTCCGGGCGACAGCTTTTGTCGATTTTTATAATTTGGGTATTGGTCTTCTGGCATTATTTGAGTACAATAGGCCTCGCTAAGCAACTTGTCAAGACAGAAAGGATTCATATGTCGATACCACATACTGAGTTAAGCAGAATGCTCGAAACCGCGGTCGTTGCCGCTCGTCTGGCGGGTCAACGGGCGATGGAAGAGTTGCGGTATATCCGTAAAGACATCAAAAACGGTAATGAAGTGGTTACGCAGGCCGACCCTATTTGCCAAAAGCTGATTATTGATCGTATCCGGGAAAATTTTCCCGATCATGGTTTTCTCGCCGAAGAAGGAACTGAAGGCAATTGCTTCCGTATCCCGCCCCGCTCTCAGGAATCAATTTGGTGGGTTATCGATCCTATCGACGGAACAAATAATTTTGCCAATGGTCTGCTGTGTTTCTCCGTCAGCATCGCGGCGATGCATGAGGGCAAACCTATCGTCGGCGTTATCTTTGATCCGACTACCGACAGTATGTACACCGCGGCTTTGGACATGGATGCCCTGCTGAACGGATCCCGGATCAACGTCAGCGAAGACGAGATCAGTCCATTTGCCAGTTTTGGTGTGGACAGCCATCTGCATCCATCGGTTGATGCCGGAAAACAGAAGATAATGACCCAAACACGCTTTCGTTGTCTTGGTTCAACCGCGCTGCATATGGCCTACGTCGCCAAAGGCGCGATGATTGGAATGGTAACTCCGGCCGCAAAACTGTGGGATATCGCCGCCGGCGCCATTCTCATTGAGCGAGCCGGAGGAGTCGTCACCAATCTGGAAGGTGTTTGTCCATTTCCTCTGGATATTGAGGCCTACAATGCGGACCTGATACCGTTGCTGACAACATCAAAAAAGGCCCACTCACAAATCTGTGAAATTTTTATCGAAAAATAGATTTAAACTGAAACAGAACAACAACTTCAACGTCTTAAAAAAGAAAAGAGTCCAATTTTATGAAAGGAAAAACGATGCATATGGAAGCTCTGGCAGGTCGGAAGAACCTCATTCTTGTTATTTTAGCAGCAATCTGTTTGGCCCTGCCTGCTCAAGCCGCGGAATCAGACGATGCTTTGCTGAACACTCTTCCCCAAGACAGCATGTTCTGCCTGCGAATCAACAATTTCAATGAATCTTTGGGTAAACTGGATCAGTACTTGGCAGGCGCTTCGCCGATGCCGGTCCCTCTGGCGATGCTGTTGAACATGCAAATTGGAGCCATTGCCGGCGATCCGATGCTTACAGGCATTGATCTGGCAGGTGACCTTGCTGTGTTTGCGACGATGCCGCAGACCGACCAGGGCGAACCGGCCATGGGAATCCTGTTCCCGGTTACAAACTATGCCGAATTCGTCAAAACAAACCCAAACTGTAAGCCTGCCGATAGCGGCCTGACACTGCTTTCGGCACCCAATTCTCCGGTCGGCAACCTCATGCTGGCTGCCGTCGGTGAAAAATATGCTTTGGTGGTTCCTGAATCCGAAAAAACCACAATTCCCACTCTTCAAAAGGCACTGGCGGCGGATTCGAAGATGTCCAAACGCCTCAGTTCCGCACAGAGCAAAGAAGCTGTCACCTCCGCGGCATGGGTTTATGTCAATATTGCAGACTTATATGAGGAGTTCAATCAGGACGCTCTGGATGCAATCGAAATGGCGCAAATGGGAATGGGGCAGCCCGGTGTTCCGGCGGAAATGATGAAGTTCTATTTTAAGATGCTTCCTGAACTATTCAAAGAGTTTGCCGGTGATGCAGATTCAGCGACCATTGCCCTGTCGCCGGAACCGACGATCTTAACTCTGGACATCGCCTTGCGAGCCAAAGACGGCTCCGAACTGGCCAAAATGCTGGTGGCTGACAAAAACACCGGAGACTATAAACTGACCGGCTACCTCGACAACACCAATGCCGTCAACGGCCTAATGAAGATGAATCGCCCCTTTATGCAGACATTCTACGACAAGGTGTTTGACATCATGGCGGCGGCCACAGACGATCCAGAATCGAAAAAGCAAACAGCAGAAATGAAGAGTCTGACGCAAAAAATGTTCGCTGCCATGGGAGATGAGGTGTCCTTCTCCTTCACATACGCCAGTGGAACCCCGCCCTTCAAGATGCAGGAAGTGGTCGAGATTAAAGATCCGACTGCAATGAAAGCCATGATGACCGAGGGTATGGATTACGCCAACACACTGTATAAAAGTATGGGAATTCCCGCCGAGTTAAAATATGAACCGGCGACTTCGACCTATAAGGGCGCAGCTATCGACACCATTTCGATCTCGATTGCCGAATCAGACGACCCCAACATGGTGGCGATGCAGAAAGAGATCGAAAAATTGTATGGTGACGGTCTTAAATATTATATGGCACAGACCTCCGACAAGTTTTATGTAACGATGGGCTCGGATAGTGAACCGGCGCTCAAGGCATTGATCGATCAGCCAACCGCAGCCACAGCCCCCTCCGGGGATATTAAGATTGCCATGGATGCTTTGCAAAATACGCCTTATAATGATTTCGTTTGCAGTGTCAATGTCATTAAGCTTATGAAGGGGATGGGCGAAATGATGCAATCGATGAGTGCCCAACCGGGCATGGGACTGGTAGCAGCGATATTCGGCGGACTTGAGGACATTCCGACGCAGAGTTGCCTGGCTACCGGCGGCAAAATAGCCGACGGACAGGCGGCGATGCGGCTGGCCATCCCCAAGCAGCACCTGATCGAAATCGTCGCTGTCGTAATGCAGATTCAACAGAAAATGGCGGCAACGGTTACGACAGCTATTGACTCGGGAATACAAGAAGCTATGGCTGCTCCACAGGGTTCTGCCGCCATCCAGGAACCTCCTAAAAATCCGTTGCAGGATTGGGTGGGCAAACCAGCACCGGAAATGAAAATGGTCGATCTGGATGGAAAGACTCACCGCGTCTCACGCCTGAAAGGCAAGAAAGTCATCTTAGATTTCTGGGCCACGTGGTGTCCCCCCTGCAAGAAAGCTATTCCGGATTTGATCCAGCTTCGTACCGACTCAAAAGAGTCTGAACTGGTTATCATCGGTCTGTCGGATGAACCTGCTGACACGCTGAGTCCTTTTGTCAAAGACAAAAAGATAAACTACCCCATTGTCGCCAGCACAAAGGACCTGCCCGCTCCTTACGGACAGGTTACCGGGATACCGACACTGTTTCTGATCGACTCGGAGGGGATCATCCAGGATGTGCTTACCGGATACCATGAGCCGGAAGACGTTCAGGCCCGGCTAAACAAGATCAATTAGAACGGATTTAATCAATACAAACCGCCCCTCTCTGTAGGTTCATACAGAGAGGGGCTTTTTTTATCCTCGCTCAGCCCCTCTTGTAACACCCTGTTAAAATGAGGGTTGCAGTTGCCCTTTTTATCGTGTAGAATCCGTTTTCAAATAATAGCTACTAAGTCAATAAAGGATTGCAAATGGAAACCGTGAAAAAAGCCCCTAAAGAAATAAAAAAGATAGATTTAACTCTGCCTTATAAGGTCGCAGATCTATCGCAGGCCGAATTTGGCCGCAAAGAGATGCAGATCGCCGAAAAGGAAATGCCCGGCCTGATGAATACCCGTGCCAAATACGGCGCCGAAAAACCGCTGACAGGCCTCAAAGTCGCCGGGTCGCTGCATATGACCATCCAGACGGCCATGCTGATTGAAACACTGGAAGCCCTTGGCGCAGATGTCCGCTGGGCTTCGTGCAATATCTTTTCCACACAGGATCACGCCGCCGCCGCAATCGCCGCCGCGGGCAGAACTCCTGTTTTCGCATGGAAAGGCGAAACACTGGAAGATTACTGGTGGTGTACCGAGCAGATGCTGACCTGGCCGGACGGGTCCGGCCCCGATCTGATTGTCGATGACGGCGGTGACGCAACATTGATGATCATCCAGGGACAGCGCGTCGAAAACGACCCCACGCTGCTGGATAAAACCTATGACAACAAGGAGTTTCAAGTGATTATGGATCGACTGGCCGCAAGTTATGCCGACAATCCGACCCGCTGGACAAAGGTCGCCGAGAACCTCAAAGGCGTTTCCGAAGAAACCACCACCGGCGTACATCGGCTCTATCAACTTCAGGAATCCGGCGAACTGCCCTTCCCGGCGATCAATGTCAACGACTCCGTCACCAAGTCCAAATTCGACAATCTCTACGGCTGCCGCGAATCGCTCGCCGACGGCATCAAACGCGCCACCGATGTCATGGTCGCAGGCAAGGTCGTCGTCGTCGCCGGTTATGGCGATGTCGGCAAGGGATGTGCCCACTCGATGAAAGCGCTGGGCGCCCGTGTATTAGTGACAGAGATCGACCCCATTTGTGCATTGCAGGCGATCATGGAGGGCTATGAAGTGACCACCATGGAAAACGCGGCGTCGGAAGGCGACATCTTTGTTACCACCACCGGAAACTGCGATGTCATATGCGGCTCTCACATGGAACAGATGAAGGACGAGGCCATCGTCTGCAACATCGGCCACTTCGACAGCGAGATCGAAATGAGCTATCTGGAAAACAGCCCCGACTGCAAAGTGGACAACATCAAGCCGCAGGTCGATAAGTGGACATGCAAATCCGGCCGCTCGATCATCGTGCTGGCCGAAGGCCGTCTGGTTAATCTCGGCTGTGCAACGGGTCACCCCAGTTTTGTCATGAGCAACAGTTTCACCAACCAGTGCCTGGCCCAGATGATGCTCGCCAAAGAATCCTTGAAACCGGGCGTATACACCCTGCCGAAGATTCTGGACGAAGAAGTCGCACGCCTGCACATCGCAGCCCTCGGCGGCAAGATCACAAAACTAACCGAAAAACAAGCCGACTACCTCGGCATCCCAGCCGAAGGTCCCTACAAACCGGAACATTACCGGTATTAATTACCAAAACAATAGCCCGAAGCGCGAGCGCAGGGATTACCGCCACGAAGAACAACCAAAGCCCCGGTCAATCACCGGGGCCTTTTTTAATTGACAATAATCCAACTCCAGATATAGTGATAGAGCATAGGAAAATTTCTGGAGTGACCAATGAAAAATGTATATCAAATCACCTTCGTCATCTTATCTGCATTTATTACTGCATCCTGTACCAATAATACATCAAGATTAATTCCTACACTAAATGTGCAAAAACATCCTCCGTCAGAGTTATGGACAATGTCAGTCGATGTTGAACACGGGGGCTCTCATTCATTAGAACTACAACATAACTCACCTAAAAAAATATTTAGCGAAATACAAAGCAGGCAAGTAATGCATATGATTGCTTTGTCGAGCGGATTAACGCAAGAAGAGTTAAACAAAATAGCGATTGTCTTTGACTCCGAGTATTTATGGATCGATTTGTATTCAATAGGCAGTAATAAGTCTACCATTGACCGCTTATATGGCACAATCAAATTGTATGTCGGAGAACGCAGTGAAGGCCACACAAAAGAATTCCTTGCAGCCGTTATGAGCAATAAGCAAACTCCAGAGAGTATCGATGACTCAGATTTGAAGAACTTACTGAAAATTCACCCCCACTTACCGCCAACATGGTTAAAAAAAGTAGATGAAAAGATGGTCGAACTTATTAGAGGAAAAGTCCGACAAGTCAATTTCGTGGCGATAGACGGCGATATCGCCTGGTGCTACCCAATTCTTTATAATCCTGACGGGACTTTTAAAGAATGCTTTTGGGACTCCGGCAGATACGATGCAAAAGAATTTGATCCTAAATATAAAAGCATTATCGAAGAGGTAAACCAGAGGGTGAGCGACGAAATGGAACGTGAAAAGATTTTCGGCATTCACTCTTTTTGGGAACGCAAAAAAGAATATCTAAAAAAACAAGGAATTGATTGGAAATCTCAATCTGAACTCAACCCGTATTCTTCTTATGACTAAACAATTTAATACTGTTTAGAGAACTGTTTTTTGTGGAAAGGAATAACCGGTTCGATGAGCTCATTCGTTTTTTTGTGTATTCTGCTGGGAATCGGGCACTTGCTGCGCAGCCGGATTAAGCTGCTTCACAAGCTGTATCTGCCGAGTTGCGTCATTGGTGGGCTGGTGGGCCTGCTGATTATTCAGTTTTTCTCCGCCTCGGCAGGCAGCTGTTCTGTTTGCGAACAGGTAAACAACTGGATGGCCGAAGTCTCCGCGCCTTGGCGCAAGCTACCGTCGATGCTAATCAATGTCGTCTTTGCCTGTCTGTTCCTCGGCGTTAAGCTGCCGACGCTTTCGGACCTCTGGAAACGCTCCGGCCCGCAGGTCGTTTATGGGCAGATCGTCGCCTGGGGCCAGTATGTCGTGGGCTTAGGGCTGTGGGTGTGCTTACTGGGCTGGATATTCAAAGACCTGCCCGGCATGTTCGCCGGAATACTGCCGGTCGGTTTTGAGGGGGGTCACGGCACCGCGGCGGGGATGGGGCCGGTCTTTGCCGAACGCGGTTGGCCCGAAGGTCAGGATCTGGCAATGACCAGCGCCACCTGTGGCATTATGTCCGCCATTGTCGTCGGAATGATCTTGGTTAACTGGGCCGTGCGAAAAGGATACGCCGTCAAAGCCAAAGAACTGACAGAACAAATAGAAGACGACTCAATTGCTGTCATCCCAGTCGACCAACGCCCCATCGCCGGACGGCTGACCGTCAACAGCGACATTATCGAAACATTCAGCTTACATCTGGTGTTCGTGGGGCTGGCGTGCGGCATCGGCATACTTATCAAACAGGGCCTCGTCCTGATCGAGGCACAATCGCCCTACTTGACTGAAAACCACCTACTGTCGAGTTTTCCGCTGTTCCCGCTGTGCATGATCGGCGGCCTTATTATCCAACTTCTCGAAGATAAGTTTGACAAAAGAAAACACATTGACCTGGGATTAATCCGGCGGATCCAGAACTGCTCGCTGGATTTTCTGGTCGTCGCCGCCATCGCGATGATCAGCATTGATGTCGTCAAGACCGCGTGGCTGCCGCTTTTGATCCTTGTTGCAGCGGGCATCGCGTGGAATGTGTTCTGCGTAACCACCCTAGCCCGGCGAATCCTGCCGGATGCGTGGTTTGAACGAGCCATTGCCGAAATGGGCCAGTCCATGGGCGTTACCGCAACGGGTCTGCTGCTGCTGCGTGTGGTCGATCCGGATTATGAAACCCCCGCCGCCGATGCGTTTGCCTGCAAGCAGATCGTGCATGAGCCGTTTATGGGCGGCGGCCTGTGGACCAGCGCCGCCATCCCGCTGATCGCCTTCTACGGCCCTGTGCTCGTCCTCGCCATCGCCGTTGCCGCTGTGGCCATCTGGCTAACGGTCGGATGGTTCATACGAACCCGAAAATCGGCATAAGACACTTGTCCGGCTCTTCTGTTTTTTGTATAATCAGGGGAGTGAATCCAAAGTCTTTTTTCAGGAGGATTAGACTATGCTGCAAGCCAAAACGATCATGATAAAGGATGTTGTTACCGTTCGCCCCCAAGACACGCTGGATCAAGTCATCCAAATTTTAGTGGACAAAAATATCACCGGGATCCCTGTTGTTAATGAAGATAAAACGCTGGCGGGGATTATTACGGAAAAAGACATCCTGAACTATATGCTGGAGCAGGACTCGGTATCCCGCCTGAGCGACAGCAACCTCTGCGAGCACACTGTCTATCACGCCATGACCGCAAATGTCATTGCTTTCGATGAAGTCACACCCCTGGCCGAGATATGCGAATGCCTGGTCAAGCGGCCATTCCGCCGGGTTCCCATCATCGATAAAGACCACAAACTCGTCGGCATCATTAGCCGCAGGGATATCATCGCGATGATATCATAAGCAACATTGGGATTATTGAGAGTGGCGAAGCAATTCGGGGCGTTTTGAGCGAAGCCACTTGGGCAGGTCGTCACGGACAGCATGTTGCCAGAGGCCTTTTTTCTCCTGGATAGCCTGTTCCATAAGGGTCTGATAGTTAGCAAACTCGCTGTGAGGAAAACCCAGATAGGCATAACCATAACCGTTTTTGATCAATTCGGCATTGAGTACCCGACCATCCGGCAGCACGACATAAGCAAGCAGTCGTCCGTACCGGTCGCGTATATCACTGACCGTATCTAAGACTATCGTAACCTGCTTATCCAGCGCCAATTGGGTGGCAAAATCGGTTGCTTCCGGGCCATAGTACATCAATCCGACGGTTGGGTGTTTGGTTTCCGGGGTATCGACACCGACCAGGCGGATACGGGTGTCGAAGCGCTCGCCGTCGGGGATGTCGATATCAAGAGTGTCCCCGTCAATGACTTCAAGGACAGTAAATGTTTTGCGGTGATATGTCCGAAAATCGGGGTCGGAATAGGTGCTCTGCTCAATGGTTTGCCGCAGTTGACCGCCAAACCGGTGGTCCAGCACTATCAATAGCGGCGTCAAAATAAAGAAGAACGCCGCAATCAGGGCGTTCCTCTGTGTTCTGCTCATTGCGTATCGTTTTTTCTTAGCCATACCAGCCATTCAAAATTGCCAACCGGATGTCGTTACCGTTACGGCTGGGTTCGCTGTTCGGCGGGTTTATCCAGTTCGAAAACATCGCAAACGGCGGTAAGGGCTTTTTCGGCATCGTCCAGATCGACCAGGCAACTGATACGGATCTCACTGGTTGTGATCGAGTCGATATTGACCTGATGCTCAGAGAGCGCCTTAAACATTTTTTCCGCCACACCGCAGTGCGACCGCATGCCCACACCGACCACAGAAACCTCGGCAACATCCTCACGAACAAAGACAGACTCACAATGCACCTGCTCGCGGATCTCCTCAATTGCCTGTTTGGCCGCCTTCAGATCTGAGCGATCCACGGTAAACGACAGGTTTGCCTTTTGCGGATTGATCTCGGTCTGGATAATATCGTTAACACTGACCTTCGCCGAAGCCAGATGCGCAAAAATCCGGGCAGCATTACCCGGCTGGTTGTCCACGCCGATTACGGCTACTTTTGCAAGGTCTTTTTGGCTGGTTGCGCCTGAAACAAGAATACCTTCCATTTGGGGCACCTCATGTGTAATTAGAGTTCCTGTACTGTCATTCATGCTGCTGCGAACATGAATGGTCACATCGTATTTTTTTCCGAATTCAATCGCACGGCTATGCATCACGCCCGCACCAAGACTGGCC
>JBDLJN010000069.1:0-13967 GCA_039714335.1 Planctomycetota bacterium | reverse complement strand
AAGTGAACACCGACAGGCAGGATGCTGTCGAGGAACTAAATCCCTGGTGTGGAAAGTACTGCATGAGTTTCTTCACAAAGACTCGTACGGCAAAAACCATCGGCAAGGACCACTTATCCATTGCACTCAAGATGCAGTATTTTGACTGGGATGAAAAAAGAGACGCCTCCGGTGATTATCATTCATTGCCAAGCGGGGATAAAAAAAGAAAGCTGACCAATGTCTTCTGCGCCAAATACGGTTGGGCCAAAGACCATCATATCGGGCTTGGCGTCCCTATGTTTTTCAATGACTTCGATCTCGGCGGTACAACCAATAAGAGTGAAGGGGTGGGTAATATCTTTATTTTTGAAAAATGGAACTTTCTCAAAGAAACCAACACTCGGCCTGCCATGGCGGTTGATTTCTGGTACTATCTGCCCACCGGCGACCCGGATCGAAAATTGGGCAGCGACAACGGTGCCTATAAAATTACCGGCGAAGTTTCCAAGGCGTGGAAAGCCTTTTCACTCCACCTTAATCCGGCCTACACTTTTAACGAAACAAAAAAATCGGATATTGACGAAATCAACGCGGGCGTCATTTTTACGCCCACAAAAAATTTCTGGCCGGCCGTTGAATACAACTATTATCACGCGGAAAGCAAGGGGCATGCCCATGACATCGTGCCGGGGTTTATCTGGAAATTTGCCAAAGGTGCTGCTTCATTTAAACTCGGCGTCGTCGTTAATATGGACAGCACCTATACCTACCGTGACGAAGTCGGATTTGTAACAAAACTGTTCTACCGATTTTAATACCAAACCGAGGATACAATTATGAAAAAATGGACCGTATTATTTTTAATTTTTATCACAGCCTTGATGGGATGTTCTAAAAAAACACCTTCAGAGGCAACAACGCCGGGTACTGAAAGGCCCGTAACACTGAAAGTCGGCCATGTGGGACACGATCATCATTTGGCCTTGTTTGCAGCCTGCGACTATGCCGAGCAATTTGACAAAACCGGCATCACATTAAAAAAAGTACTGGATCAGAAACGGTACGCGTTGTACGAAAATGCCCAAAAGATCGCCGATGTTGAAATTGTCAGGGTCGGCGGCGGATCAAAGATGCCGGCAGCACTGGCCCAGGGCGTGATCGACATCGGATTCGGCGGCGTGGCACCGGTCATGGCTTCAACCGACAGCGGCGCCCCGATCAAACTCATCAGTCCACTGCATTCCAAAGGTGATATGTTTGTCGTCAAACCGGATTCTACGGTCAATACATGGGAAGATTTTGTAAAACAGGTCAAGCAGACACAGCAGCCGCTTCGGATCGGGTATAAAAATCCGGTTGCCGTTGCCAAGTTGATTTTCGAGGATGCCCTGCAGCATGAAGGTATTTCGTTCAGTCAGGATTCAACCCAAACCGATGTGCAAATCCATCTGATCAACACCAAGGGCGGCGGAAAACTGAATGTTTCGCTGGCCGGTGGATTGATTGACGGTTATGTCGGCAATAACCCGTTCCCGTCTATTGCGGTCGAGAAAAAAATGGGTAAAATCATCTGTGATCTGGAAGATTTGCCGCCGGGGAATTTTAAGAACCATCCCTGCTGCTGCATCGCCGCCAATGAAACGGCAATACAGGAAAAAGCCGCCGCAATCAAGGTCATGCTGGTTTTATGTCAACAGGCAACGAATATGATCAACCGCGACACAGACAAGGCCGTCTCCGCCGCAACTCGCTGGATCGGCACCAGCGAAACGGTCGAACGTATGAGCATCCCGACCAGCAGCTACAACATGGACCCAAGCGACGACTGGCAAACCGCGATGAATCATTGGATCAAAGCAATGAATACGCTTGGTACATTTACCGGAAAATTGAAAGGTTTAACACCACAGGAAGCATGTACAATCGTGTACGATATGGAACTGTTAGAACAGGCAAAACAGCAACTTGAAAAAGCAAACATCTAAATTCTGTTCAATCGAGCGATCTAAAATCATTGGGTGGCTGACCGTTCCCGCGGCTCTGCTGATTATCTGGCAAGTTGCAGCCTGGCGGCTTGACCAACCCTGGCTGCTGCCTGCACCCATGCGGATTCTGGAGCAATTGTGCCGTCCTCTGCGAAGTCATTTTGCTTCCGGTTCACTCCTGAGCAATACAACCATCAGTTTGCTGCGGGTGTTTATCGGCTTTCTCTTCGCCGCGATTGTCGGCGTCAGTCTGGGGCTTTTGATGGGCTCGATCAAACCCCTTCGCCGGTGGCTGGAACCGACACTTGAAATTCTTCGCCCTCTGTGCCCTATCGCCTGGCTGCCGTTTGCCATTGTCGTCTTTAAGCTGAAAACACTGCCGAACCTTTTCGGGATACAATTCAGTCACACCATCCTGGATCAGGTGCAATTGGGAATGATTTTTGTGATTTTCATCGGCGGTTTTTTTCCGGTTTTAACAAACACGATCGACGGCGTCCTCAGTGTTCGAAGAAACTTTGCACTGCTGGCACAGACACTGGGAGCAACACGGACACAGATTTTCTTATATATCCATCTCCCCGCCGCAATGCCTCATATCCTGACAGGGCTTCGACAGGGACTGGGGTTGTGCTGGTTCGTCATTATCGCTGCGGAAATGATGGTCGGTGCGGATAGCGGCATCGGATACCTGCTGATGTATGCCGCTGATAACTCTGCCATGGATCTGGTCATCACCTGTATGTTAATCATTGGTTCGATCGGCGCCCTGATGAACTTCCTGATGCGCCGGTGTCTGTATCAATATGTAAGCTGGAAAGGGAAAGAGGTTTAGGTTTTATGCCCCAAAGCCCTTCAAAAAATAGTGGCGCTGTTCCCGAAAGCATTCTTTCGTTTGAGAATGTCAGCAAAACCTTTGTCTCCGACCTTGACAGAGAGATACAGGCCCTGAAAAACATTCATCTGAAAATACAACCTGGCCGGTTTGTAACAATTGTCGGAGCCACCGGTTCGGGCAAAACAACGCTGTTGGACCTGGCTTCCGGCCTACTTAAACCCTCCAAAGGTTGTATACACCACCAGCACTCACTAAACCTGAAAAGTGATATCGCCTATGTCTTTCAACACTACACACTGCTGCCATGGTTGACCGTTTTGAAAAATGTCGCCTTTGGACTTCGGCTACGTGGGCAATCATATGAGAAGCGAAATAAAACCGCCAAAGACTGGATCGACAAAGTTGGCCTGACCGGTTTTGAAAAAGCCTATCCACACGAATTGTCCGGCGGAATGCGTCAACGGACCGCGATCGCCCAGGCCCTGGCCGTGGAACCAAAACTGTTGTTAATGGATGAACCATTCGGCTCACTGGATGATTCAACACGAGCTGATTTGCAAAACATACTGATCGAATTGCATCAGCAAAGCCAAACGACAATCCTTTTTGTAACTCATAATATCGACGAGGCGATTTATCTGGCGGATCGCGTTATTGCGCTGAGTCCATCGCCCGGTACTGTTCTTGAAGATATCACCGTTGACATAAAAAAACCAAGAAATCGAACAAGCAATGTGTTTAATGAACTCTTCCTGGAAATCCGTAATATAATCACAAGGTAAACCATGATAAACAAAGAACGACGAAAACGCGTTATGAAACGATCTATCAAACTGGGGCATTGTGTCTGTGACCCAACACAACCCTGCCCCTGTAAGTTGTTCAAAACTGACGCTATTTGTCTCTGTGCCGGCGAGCGGTTGCCGTCGCCCATCGGCGAGGTCAAACTAACCAAACTAATCGAAAAAGCCGGATGTGCATCTAAAATCGATCAGGCCTTTCTGAAAGAAGTACTGGCTGAGATACCAACTCCGGATGACCCCAACGTACTCGTGGGCGTGCCCGCAGGAGATGATGCGGGTATTTATGATATGGGCGACGGAAAATGTATGGTGCAGACGGTGGATGTTTTCACGCCCTCTGTCGATGCCCCATATCTCTTCGGACAAATTGCCGCAGCCAACTCAGTCAGTGATGTATATGCCATGGGCGGAACACCGCTGACAGCTCTTTCAATACTTGGTTTTCCGGTGCGGAAAATCCCGGATAAAGCGATGTCCGAGATCATCCGCGGCGGCATCGACAAAATGAAAGAGGCCGGCGTATCGGTTATCGGAGGGCACAGTATCAACGACGCAGAGATCAAAGCGGGCTTTGCGGTAACCGGCATTATTAACAAACAGGATGTTGTGACAAACTCCAATGCCAAAGTCGGTGATGCCCTGATTCTGACGAAATCGCTGGGGACAGGCATCATTGCGTTTGCCGCGCAAATCGGCAGAGCTTCTGAGGCCAATCTCAAAGCCGCAGCTGATTCGATGACGACGCTAAACAAGACCGCCGCCGAACTGATGGTTCAATTCGATGCACACGCTGCGACAGATGTAACAGGATTCAGCTTAATGGGGCATCTTTCGGAGATGGCGCTTCGCAGCGGTGTGGATGTGGAGCTGACCTGGGATAAACTGCCCTGGCTTGAAGGCGTACTTGACTATGCCGCCCAGTCGATTCTGCCGGGAGCGATTGAGCGTAACAAGGAATCCTGCAGCCATGCGGTCATCGCAGGTGACGGTGTCTTAGAAACAATGATCGATATCTGCTATGATCCGCAAACTTCCGGCGGGCTTTTGATCTCGCTCGATTCCGATAAAGCGGACGCACTCCTTGAACGCCTGCACCAATCCGGACTGTTGGATGCAACACGGATCGGCCATGTTAAATCCAAAGGCACCGGAAAAGTGTTTGTCAGGACTGACAAAACCAGACAATTCCCATCCGAACCATCAACCGTCAGTACAACAAGCCCAGCTTCGGATGATTCCGACGCCGCCGCGGGATTAGACGCATACACCAAACGCGCTATTCGCATCGCACTGGCGGTATCTCGACAATCTGAACCGGACACAAAATCAGAGATTGAAAAAGCCCACTCGATGGGATATACTCAAAGTGAAATTGATGAGGTCATCAAGATTGCAACAGACGGCAATCCATGACATTATTAACCAGATGGAGGTGACAGGTAACTGGTGTTGCTCCTGGTCTTCAAAACCAGTGTTGGGCGTGAGAAACGTCCTGGGTGGGTTCGATTCCCATTCGCCTCCGCCATTTTTATTTGTAAAATCGTTTCATAACGGATATATTTCGCTTCATGAACAAAAAACAAATAACCGCCATTGTTCTTCTGGGGTTGGGACTGTCGATGTTCCTGTATGGATACAGTCTGCATGTCCTGCCGGTTTACAGTGAAAACAACGATCAGGGTTTCGCCACCGCCGAATCGGTCCTGATCAAAGAGGTCAGCATTGGCGGTTTGGAACGCAAACCAGACGGAACCCTGCACAAAACCTATACGGGCGCGCCTCCCAAAGCATGCCCCACATGAGGCAGCTAACGGAGGACTGTGGTGTCCATGGTCAACAAGAATAAACTTCAGCAATTTGTCTTAAAACTCCTGCCCCACCGCCTGTGGGTTCAGGCGGCATTTCTGCTTGTCTGGCTCGATCCGCTGGCGATGCGGATGCATACGATATGCAGTCCCGTTTTTCATTGTTACGCCTGTCCGCTGGCAACATTTGCCTGTCCGATCGGTGTGATCGCTCAGTTCAGTGCCCTGCATATGTTCCCGTTTATTGCCATTGGAATGCTGATTATCGTTGCCGGCACACTGGGATCGGTCATTTGCGGCTGGGTTTGCCCGTTTGGTCTGCTGCAGGACCTGGCGGCCAAAGTACCGATTCGGCGGCTGAAAATACCACGGTGGATAGGGTATTTTCGCTACATCATGCTGCTTGGAACCGTGATATTGATCCCTTATTTCTTCGGCGAACATCACGTTCTTTTTATCTGCAAGATCTGTCCGGCTGGAGGTCTGGAAGCGGCCGTTCCGAATATTGTCTCTGCCGCAACCCAAGGCAATCCCATTCAATGGCCGAATGTAATCAAGATTTCGATCATTGCCGTCTTTCTGATAACGATATTTATTACCATCCGGCCGTGGTGCCGTATCCTTTGTCCGTTGGGAGCGATTTTTGGATTTTTCAATCGGTTCTCGGTCTTTTCGATGAAACTGGAGGACCATTCATGTACGCAATGCGGACGCTGCCGGACACTCTGCACTTATGGCGGCCAACCCGACAAAAAGACCAATACGGATAACTGTCTGCGATGCCTGGAATGCACTCAATGCGGCCCAGGCGCTCTGCAGGCCTCCACCATTTTTGAAGCAGACAAGACAGAAGAACCTGAAAAAGAAGAAAAAAGCCCGCAAGAATAACCACGGGCTTGGATATGACCTAAACATTGGTCGCTTTTATTCAGCAGGCAGCATTTCAGAATCTGGCGATTCCTCTACCTGAATGGATTCAATCGCAGCCGCTTTTGCCTTCAATCCAAATACCGCCTCAAACCGCTTCCGCCAGAAGCAATTGACAAACAGCAGAATTTCAAACGGCAGCAATCCGACAATTAATATTCCCGCATAAATAAGACTAACCATTAACACTTGAAGAAAAATCATCATAAATGACATCTTTGACATCATCGCCTGAATCACTGCGAAAACCGTGAAAAATCCCATTGTCATCAGCAATGTCCAAACAGCCACCCAGATCGAAAAACGTATAGGGCCAAACTTTTTCCGGCACATAAAACCCGCCAACGGAAAACTCACGAAAAGAATCCCCACTGTCAGGCCGATAAAGATTGCCATGTAAATTGCCTCAAAGCCTGTTCCCAAGTCAGCCAAGAAAGCAATCACAGTTAATCCAAATACTCCGAGTGCCAAAAGCCAAGTCATAAACCGATTACGGTTTCCAATTCGCTCGCCCAACAGCCAGTTCAATACAAAACCGATCAAAAGACAGTCGATTAACGAAACAAACATCGACGAGGCTTCTGACGGGATGTGCATTAATGTCGCTAAACCTACCCACAAAAGCCGAAAGATAACTATAGGCAGTAAAATCCAAAGTGCCTGAGCGCATCGGTTTTCCTTCAACAGCACAAACGCCCCTGCTATCAGCAACCACGGCAACAGACCGATCACATTATAAATCGGATTCCAATAATAGGTGATCGCCGTACCCTCTTTCGGACCCAAGTCGCCGATGTCACAGGAAGCAATGATTTTCAACTCACCAAACGCATGTAGGGGTACTCGCCACGAGTACGAACAATTGCCGCCTCACCCATACTCGAATTCACCGGCGGCCAACTGCATACCCACTTTATAAATCGCCACTGATGGTTTATTATTATTGTCATACCCCGAAATCTGCCGCATATCGTATTTTTCGCCGCCAATTCCGACCAACTCATAATCAAATTTCAGGACCTTACCCGAACGCTGAATTTTAACCTGATGATTCAGCGGTGCCCCGGCCTTCAGCACATTGTCGGTCTCTGCAACAACCGATACCCCAATACCGTCAATTCCCTGCGGGGTCACGCTTCGGTCTTCATTCCCTTTAAGACTAAGGCTACGACACCAAAAATTGCCAACCGGCACCGTCATTTCGGATTCTGACAACCGCGGCAGAATTAGCACATCGCTGGGGCCCATAAGCATACCGTGTTCACTGTTTAGTCTGCTCCCATCACCGAACACCAGTTGGCTTATCCCTTCCCCTTCAATCCGCAGTTTGGCCAATGGCGCATCTTTTTCGGTCAGCGTACACCACAGAGTTAGAGAGTCGTTGTCTGATTTCCGGAATTCAAACGCCAGATCGTAACAATGCCCATCCATGAACAGACTCTTGGGAGCCGGCAGCGAAGAAATGTGGTTTTTCAAGGCTCCTTCTTTTACCTGCTCTTTCGGTCTGACCGACAAGGTGTCCCCGACCCCAACTTGTGTTTTAAATCGATCGCCTATTTCAAATCCCCACATCTGACCATACAACTCGACAGCACCCGAATATCCCGACCGCACTGTAAATGTTACCATTTGGTGCCAAGGATAATTTTGCCCTAAGACACTGATTTGATAACGATGCACACCCTCTTTGGTCGATATAGAGAGTGGGAACGTCTCAAAATAATAATTGTGATTGCGACGATCACTTGCATCCTTGACTCCAATGACCCCATTCGGGTCATTGGTCAGATCGCCGTCACGGTTCAGGTCCACATACAGCTTGTTCTCGGAGATATCCCAGGCAAAGCCCACCTGTTCCTTATTGCCGGAAGGGCCAACACTCAACTGGCCCCGCAGAACCTCGCGATCGCCAAAGTCCGGCTCCACGGCAAACGATTCGGTTCGCTCCAGATCCACGCCCTGTTGCTCATGAAATCCCTCCGCCTGCCATTTCAGTTCAAAGGCATGCTCATCACCCGCCGCGGCAAACAGTGAGCCACATAAAATGCAAAAGAGACACAAAAACAGAATCCAATTTCGCCGCATCAGCCCAACTCCTTTTTTAGATTTAACACCTTTGCGTTTAGTCTACTCGGAATCCAACTTCTTTTCAAGTTCCTCCACGGAAAAACCCTCGGCGGCAACCTTGTGCTCAGCATCCGTCAAAATCAGCCATGGCAGGCCTTGGACACCCATTTTGAATGTGACATCTTTGGCGTTTTCGGCAATCACGCCGCACGGCCAGGCGATGCCATTTTCCTTCAACCAGGCATCCAGCTTTGCTTTCTCAACCGGGGCAGCATTGATCAGCAGCACTGTAACACCTTTTTCTTTTAACAGGTCTGCTTTCGTGTTGAGCTTTTTGACAAAGTGGCGGCTGGGGCGCTGGTTCATATCCCATACAAAAACCAGCACGCTGTTGGCATCTTCCGGCAGTTCGACACCATGAGCAGACACATCAGGCAGATCTTTGCCCACCAGTGATGCCGGCTTTCGCGGGACAAATCGTCGACCTCCGCCCCGACTGGTCACGATAATCTTAACATCCTCGGCCCCGCCTTCGGTACGAACATGGCCAGATTGATAGTCCTGGCCATTACGATAATTGGCGCTGATACTAATTTCACCTGCGCAAACAGGGTCGAGCGCAAACTTTCCGTCCTTATCTGTCTTCGCACTGATATTCGGCTGACTCTCACCGTAACAATGCAACTGCACATCCGCCAGACCTTTGCCGTCAATATCCACCACCTGACCGGTTACTTTCTGGTCAGCAACCAGCAGAACAATATCATCAATGGCAACTTCTGCTGCATCCGAACTCGACTCAATCTCTTTTTGGCCTATGCCGTATCCTTTCACATTGCTGATGTGAACAGAATACCGCTGGTCAACAGCCAAAGGCGTAAATTCATATTGACCCTTTGGGCCGGTATTTGTTTCCATGCCGCACGAAGAACTGAAACGCGAACCATGAAATTGCAGCGACACCCGTGCCCCGGCAATCGGATCCCCGTCCGAGTTAATAACCTTACCCTTTGCGGTAATGCCTTTTTCGAGCTTGATCGTTGCCTCTTTGTCGCCTTCAGCAATTTGTATTACCCCGGCAAGCTTCTTGTCCGAATGGGTTGCCAACAGATTAAATTCACCCTCTGTCCAGCCCATCTGCCCAGGATCCCAGGAGAGTGTAAATTGCCCCTTTTCATCAGATTTTATCTCGCCACCTCTGCTCGGCCCATGATCCGGGAACAACCGCACCGCGGCGCCTTCAACAGACTTACCATCCAAATCCGTCACCAGTCCTTTTATCTTGGGTTGGCCACCGAGTTCAACCGTTACAACCGCTGTCTTGCCGTCCTCGACGACAGCCGAAACGGCCTCATTTGAGGAACGATAGCCTTGCTTATACGCGCTGACTTTGTAAGTGCCCGGCAACACCTGCTTGCTGCCAAGACCGTTTTTATCTGTATGGAAACTCTGATATTGCTGCGTCTGTTCGTCTCTGGCATTGACACTAACCCCGGGAATCGCTTCTTTGGTTTCACTGTCAATAACCTTAACTTCCAATGTCCCGCCTCTTATCAGTTCGATCTTCGTACCCGCATCGCCCTGCATCTCCAAATTCACCGGTTCGGCAATCCACTCATCGCTATAAGCCTGCACCTGATACGACCCCGGCAATATATCCACAATCTCAAATGTGCCATCCTTAGCGGATACCGCAGGTTTGGTAAACAAGTTAATCGGATACGCCGAATCCAACGCCACAACCGATACGCCGGCAATGGGTTTTTGGCTTTCTTTTGCCACAACAGTTCCGAATATCTTACACGCATCCTGCATCGTCAGAATAATATCCGTTTGCCCCGCCTGATAGGTCAATCCTGTTTCGAGATTCATATTTGTATCGAATGTATGCAGCGTCCCCTTGCCCGCCTTTTTTACCAGAAACACTGCTGTCGCATCCGCAGGCAGATTATCAAACTCAAATCGACCATCCGATGAACTCTTGGTCAAAAAGTCATCAATCGGCTCAACGCCCACCATAAAGTTTGGCGGATTACCCGGAATGGACAGAAATAACAATCTTACTTCTGCTTCCGCAATGCCTGTCCCGTCGGAATCTTGCACAAATCCGATGATTTTCTTCGGTTCTGTTAAGTGAATATCGAATACGGCTTGTTGCGGATTATAAGACGTTGCCCATCCAGCGGAAAGTTTGCCCTTGGTTGCCAGGCAACTAAAGGTCATATGCCCTTTCGAGTGATCTGCCTTGGCTGAATATGCAAACTTGCCTTCAGCGTCCGACTTTGCTTCGCCCAAGAGCTGAACATCATAACTGTGGGTCACCATGTCCATACCGATCGAATAAAAACGCACTGCGGCGCCTTCAAGCGGTTTGTCATCCGGTCCTGTTACAGTTCCCGTTAATTCTGTCGTTTTTGCTTCCTCCGCAAAGACCATCCCCGACAAAACCAACGCACACAAACTCACTGTCACAATCCATTTCCCACGCATAGCTTTTCCCTCACTTTCCCATAACTGGAATATGAAATGACGCTCCTATTTCTTTTTCTTGAATATGGACAATACCGCAACCACAAGAACAATAAGAACAACGACCAGCACCGGCAACAGATTAGTCCGTTTGGGGCCATCGGCCTGTCCCTGCTGTTCGGCGGCTATTTCTTCCAGTGATTGATCTTCTTTGACAAGGTCCGCATTAACAAGCTGAATCTTCTTTTCGCTGCTGAAATCAAGCGTTTGTCCCTGCCGGATCTGTTCGATCTGGGATGCGTTTAAGGCAAAATCAAATATCCGAACCTCATCGATCAGCCCCTTAAAATGGCGACCGTCTGTGGGATCTCTGCCCAAGTCAAGAGGACCATCAAATTCTTCCATTCGATGCAGAATGTGATTCTCAGAAGACTCAGATTCGCCATCCTTATAGAAGTACAGGGTGCCGTTGTTCGGCTGAACGGTCAAGGCCACAAACACCCACGTCCCGTCCATCGGCACATTTAGGCCGCTGTCCCAACCCCATGTCCTCTCAGAGTCGTTCCAGTGATAACGCAAACGATCCCCCAGCAGGTTAATCCCGGCAACCGTATTGCCCGAGCGGCAAAAAACTATGCCCGGAATCTGAGCGTTCTGTATCTCCGGCTTAATCCATGCACAGAGGGTCATCATGTCCGTATTTAAATTCAACGCCGGAATTTCAACAAAATCATCTTCGCCGTCCAACTTCAATGCCTTGCCGTCATGGCCGTCTTCCCATGCAGCATCATTAACAGCAGTACCATCTCGTAAGCCGACAAGGTCTTCGGCCGTACCATCCAAGGGCCAATGTCCGACAAGAGAGCCGGCTTTTGTCGTAAACGACCAAAGCGACCCCTTTTCAACGGCGCCGTCGACGGCAACTTCATCAACACGCCAAACATATGAACTGCCCCGTGACAATCCTGAGACCATCACTTCAGGCAATCCCTTAACACGCCCAAGAAGCTGCAGCATTTCTTCATTTTCACCCACATAAACATCATGCACCAAAGTGTTTTTGCCGGCCGTCCATGCCAAAGGCACCGCCTCGCCATAAGGGACCTGTAAACCATCTCGCGGTTCGGGATTGCAAGCCGCCGGCCCCAAAGGCCCATGGAAACGAACTCCACTTAGCCCGACCTTCTTGCTTTTCGGATCAAAGGTCGTCAGGTTCTCAAAACGAACTTTTTCTGCCAATACGGGTTTGAGAGTGATGACCGTTGGATCATCATAATCATTCGTTCCCTCGGCTTCCTGTAACACAGCATCCTTGAGAACGCTCTTCCATCCGTCCTTCTCGGTCCAGACAGAAACATCCATTTTCTGAATCCCCTGATCGGTGTACGCCGGTTTGTTGTAATTCCACACCGCAATGGACTCGATTTTCTGCTCGTCTGGCAAAGTGAAGACAAAGCCATCACCAATCTGGTCAAGAGAACCAATACACATTTCGCCATCTGAAGTGGAATGTTCCAGAAGACGATCGGTATCATGATTAGCCAAACCGATTTCGAGTACTCTATCCGCAGAATTACTAAACTCACCAAAATCCGCATCAATGTCGGCAATTAACGGGCCGACTGCGGGAACAGGGCGGTTTTCCGATTTTATGATGAAATTATACTTACGAATATCAAACGGTGCGTCGATAGCAACATTTACATAGAACGGGTATTCAATATTTTTGGGCTCTCGCCACGAGAGCGAACAGGTGCCGCCTCAGCCATACTCCAGCGCAAAGGTGCGATCATATTCACCGGTTTTATTTCTTATATGTACTTTGGGAGCACTCGGTCGGTTGTTATTTTTATACAGACTGATCCGCTCGCCATGTTTGCCGACAAGTCCCTGATTAAAATAGTGCGATTTGTTACGCATCCTGGCATCCAATTTTGAGAAAAACGGTTCACCGATATCCAGATTGGCCGCACTGTCTTTGGCCACTTCAAATTCGTTTCCCTCCGGAAGCCATTGCCCCTGAACCTTCCACTCGGCCCCCTTATCGTCCTTGCGCACAATCTCCCAAGAAAATATGCGATATTGTCCTGCCGGAAGCTGCACTTTTCCATCTTTCACGGAACGGGTAAACATTCCATTCAAACCGCCGGCGGTAAAAGAAGTGATCGAAGCCGGCATTTCCACCTCCCCGTAAGCAACATCGGGTGCGGACGTTATTTCCACATTCGCCCCATCCTTTGCGATATTGGGTCGGTAAAGTGCATCCTCGTACTCCAAATAATTCCCCATATACAACTGTTTGTGGCTCCCTTCCGGTCCAATTAAGATTCGGTCGCAATTAAAATCCTCTGACTTATCATTAAATGTGCCGTTACAATTATAATCGACCAGCACGCAGCGGGTTTTCTCGCCACCGATCATTACATCACCTTCATACCAGCAACCGGCAGAAGCATAGAAGCGTTCATTATTTTTATCATACTTGAAATAACGAAGGTTCAGATGATAGGTAATGGGGCCATCCTCGCCTTCAAAGTAGACCGGCACCTGAGCAAATTCGACTTCGTACTGGTTGGTCTGGCGCCCCTCGTGCTTTTGTTCATCATCCAGTCGTCCATCGCCGTCCGAATCGATATACAGTATATCACACAAGCCGTACTTATGCTTTTTATCCAGCACGACCCAGCGGAAGCCCTGCTTATCCATTGCCGTGTTCCATTTGATAAATTTTGGCTTATCGGTACTCATTTCGGGAAGTTTCAGCTCTGAGGGAGTCTCTAGGAACCGGGACACAGAACCCCTGCTGCCGCCGACAATGTCCCGCGTACGGTCCGAAGTTCGATACTGAAGCCATTGAGGTGATGCGATAAGAAGCGATTGGAGCAATAATAATCCTGCCACTGCTGTCGATGTTCTAAAATTCCTCATTCTCTGTCCTTCCTGCGTTTATAGTTAACATAAAGATATACCTACAGTTATGCCTATTCGCTGTGGTATTATATATTAAGACATGGTATGAGTCCAATTGTTTCAAAAAAAATTCAAAATAACGAAAAAAATGAAATTAACCATTCGCTGCAACCGCGGCGAA
>JBDLJN010000068.1:0-14065 GCA_039714335.1 Planctomycetota bacterium | reverse complement strand
GATTATCTGTTTGGGGATGCGGGCGACGCAAGCGATCAAACCAAACGGGTACATGCTCAGTGTCCCTTTAAGGGTAGTGGCGCTCCGCAAGCGCCCCAACTTGGTGGTGAGGGTTGTCTCGAGGCATTTGGATGCCGCGGAAAAGATACATATGCCAATTGTCCCACCATTCAATGGAACGGACCGGTCGGCGGTGTCGGTGTGAATTGGTGTGTCGGTTCCCGGACCCCGTGTTACGGCTGCACCGAAGAAACTTTCCCGGGCACCGGGGACCTTGTCAGACTGGACAGCTAAAATACATCCGTTTATTCGCTAGGAGAATCAAAGATGGCAACAACATTTACAATTGACCCTGTATCGCGCATTGAGGGTCACTTGAAAATAGAAGTGACAGTGGACACTGTTGGCGGTGAGCAGCAGGTTATTGATGCGAAAAGTTCCGGCACGATGTTTCGGGGCTTTGAGAATATCCTTATTGGCCGGTCGCCGCTGGATGCGCCGCATATTACGCAGCGCATCTGCGGGGTGTGTCCTGTTTCGCACGGGATGGCGTCTTGTAAGACGATCGAAGATGCTTTGCCCCTGACCCCGCCGGCCAATGGTCGCATTTTGCGAAATCTGGTATTGGGGGCGAATTTTATTCAATCCCATATTCTGCATTTTTATCACCTGGCGGCGCTGGACTATCTCAATACTACGGGTATTCTGGATATGCCGCCGTGGTCGTATCGGTATGTTACCGCGGATATGGCTTCGGGGGCGGATGCGGAGCATTTTGTGACCAGTTATCTTCAGGCGCTGGCGATTCGCCGCAAGGCCCATCAGATGGGCGCTATTTTCGGCGGCAAACTGCCGTGCTGCACCAGCTTTAACCCCGGCGGGTGCACGGATGTTGCTGAGACCGGAAAAATCGACGATTTCCGAACCTTGCTGACAGAAATTCGCACCTTTATTGATACTGTTTTTATCCCGGACGTTCAGTTGCTTGGTGGAATTTTCTCGAATTATTTCGGTCTTGGCTCCGGTTGCGGCAAGCTGATTTCTTATGGTGTTTTCGACCTGGACAGTGCGGGAACAACGAAGTTTTTAGACCGAGGCATTTATGACGGCTCTGCGGTTGGAACAATGGACCCGTCGCTGATCTCCGAATATGTCGGATATTCGAACTTTACCAGTCCCAGTAATCTGCATCCTTCTGTTGGTGAAACGGCTGTGGTTGCTGATAAAGTAAATGCGTATTCGTATATCAAAGCGCCTCGATATGGCAGCGATGTTTACGAAGCAGGCCCCTTGGCCCGAATGAAAGTCAGCGGCCATTACAGCGGCGGTATTTCTTCGATGGACCGTATTGTAGCACGCGCCGAAGAAACCAAATTGATTGCGGATGCGATGGACGGCTGGCTGAATGATTTAACTGTGGGCGCTGATTCGTATACACAGCCAACTGCGATTAGCGCAACGGTTTCGGGAGAGGGTTTGACGGAAGCCCCGCGGGGGGCACTGGGCCACTGGATATCGATTGGCAGCGATTCCAAAACGAGCCGGTACCAGGTGATTACACCGACGGCCTGGAACTGTTCACCCATGGATGACAGTGGAAATAAAGGACCGGTGGAGCAGGCGCTGATCGGGACGCCGGTGAACGAGGTCGATCAACCGGTGGAGATATTGCGTGTGATCCATTCGTTTGATCCGTGCCTGGCGTGTTCGGTGCATATGCTGCGACCGGACGAAACAAAACCTGTTCAGGTTATTGACGTTCCGGCCGGACTGTAGTACTCGGAGACACCAATGGAAAAGCTTCGTGCCCAAACGCTCATTCTTGGGGTCGGCAATATTCTATTGAGCGATGAAGGGGTTGGTGTGCGCGTGGTTGAATGTCTGCAAGAACAAGCCCTTCCTGAAAATATTGAACTGGTTGACGGCGGAACTGCCGGAGCCGATTTGATCGACGTTCTGGCGGATCGAAAGACCGTCATCATCGTAGATGCAGTTCAATCGACTCAACCCGCCGGGACAATCCTGCAACTGACTCCGGAAGATCTGAAACTCCAGGAAGACACGCCGCTTTCGCTGCACGATCTGGATATCCCGCAGACCCTGGCGATGACCGAAATGCTGAACTGCGCTCCCGATCATGTCATATGCTTCGGTATTGTTCCGGAGTGTGTCGCGCCCGGGATAGGATTATCAGAGACCTTGACACCACTTGTTCCTAAGATTGCTGAAATGATCCTGAGAGAGAGCGGCATCAGCTGATTTTTTTAACGGTTTAAGATCGAAGGTCTCTTTGTTTTGGTCTTGCACTTCGGGGATCAACGGCTACAATTTGTCCAGTGGTGCTTCTACTGCAACAGTATTATTAGACGAAAGATCGCAGCGTATGAATTCACAAAAAGAATACAGTCGTCGCGTCAAGGCGGTGCGGGTCCGATGCAAGGAACGCGGCGTTGACGGTTTGATCGTTGTGGGTGTTGAGAATGTACGGTACCTGACGGGTTTTACCGGCCATGACAGTTGGGCGCTGGTCCTGCCGCGAAGTACGGTTCTGATCACAGACAGCCGCTATACCGAGCAGGCACAAACCGAATGTGTTAACTGTCGGATTATCGAGCGGAAGGGCGGTTTGGCAAAAGAAGCTGAAAAGGTTCTCTCCAAACAGAAGACAATTGCCGTGTTGGGAATTGAGAACAGTTGTTCGGTGGCGCTGCTGAAAGGAATTCGTAAAATAATTTCAGCGAAGATCAAACCGGTCGGCGGGATCGTGGAAACCGTGCGGGCCATCAAGACCGAAAGCGAGATCAAACTGATCCGCAGGGCGAGTCGAATAGCCTTTGATGCGATGGACTGGGCACTGAAACAGATCAAGGTCGGCATGGCCGAACGACAGCTTGCGGCGTTGTATGAATACAAACTCAGTGATTTTGGCGCCAAACCGGGATTTGAAACGATTGCCGCCTTTGGCCCAAACGGTTCGCGCAACCATCACCAACCAGGTTCACGCAAATTGAAAAAAGTAGACACGATTCTACTGGACTTTGGGGCTAATTATAAAGGCTATACCAGTGATACCACACGGTGCTTTGCGGTCGGCAAGGTGACACCTTTTTTCAGGAAAGTATACGAGACGGTTGCCCAATCGCAGCAAAATGCGATCGCACAGGTAAAAGCAGGTATGAAAGCGTGCGATGTGGATGCAGCGGCCCGAGCGGTCATCCAACAGGCGGGCTTGCCGGTGTTCGGGCATGGAACCGGCCACGGGTTGGGATTAGAGGTGCACGAGTCGCCGGGTTTAAGCGGGACTGATAAAAAGACAGTACTTAAAGCCGGATATGTGGTAACGGTTGAACCGGGTATTTATCTGCCCGGCAAACTGGGCGTTCGGTTGGAAGATGATGTATGGGTAACCGAGCAGGGGGCCAAAATCCTCAGCCGGGACAAGCGGTTTGACGTCAAAACAGATACGGTTCCTCTGTTGAAAGTTTAGAGTTTTTAGGGTTGATTTGAATAGAAGATTTATAGTATAAGAATGACCAGATGGTTGGCATAAATATAAGCTTATTTCGGGTAATGTATGAAGATTAAAGCAGTTGTTCTATCAGCATTGTTGGGGGGTTTTTGTATTGTAAGCGGGTGTAATTGTTCTTGTGACGGAAAAGCTTCCTGCACGACGCCTGAAAAGGGTATTTCGGTAGAAACGGCTTCGGAGATGTCGGTTCAATAAAACATCGTATTGGATGAGAATAGAAATAAAAGCACGGGAAAAAGATCCCGTGCTTTTTTGTGCGATGTTAGTTCAATTCGTCGTCTTTCCAGTATTTGGTGCCGGTAAGGGTGGCCTGCAGGGCCAATCCGGCCTCGGTTATCGCGTAAACCTTGGTGTCCCCGAATATATCTTCGCCGCTGGCCTCACCGCCTTTGTCTCCGGCTTTGGCGGCGGCATCCGCATGGGCGCCGAACTTCCAGCCGCTGTAGGTGAAATTCATCAAGGAGTCCGTTGATCCGAAGACCAGCACCTGTCGATAGTCTTTGGCGCCGATGCCAGGTCCGATGCCCCCGGAGCCCATTTTCATATAAGTTTTATCGCCGGTGGCATTATCTACCACGACGCCGTATCCGCTGCCGAAGCTGGCTAAGATAATGTTGAAGTTGGCATTGCTGAATGCTGCATAGCCGGCGGCCTCTTGCACCTCATCTTTTGTTGAAGGTATTTCGGTATAAAGTTGCTGGAGCGTTTCAGATGTCATTGTGTCAATGGCCTGACGCTTTTCGGCGAGGGTCATTTTGCTGCCCGGACTGCAACCGGTTAGTATGGCAGACAGTATCAGCAATAAACAAATAATAGTCGAAGTTTTCATGGTTCTTTTCCTCAAAAAAAGTTTCAATTTACTCGTTCATATTATAGACGGTTTATTAAAGACTGGGTTGATTGAGTTCTTCGTCCACCCAATACCGTGAGCCGTTAACAGTGGCCTGAAGCGACAAACCCGTTTGGGTCATTGTGTAGATGCTGACATTTGGGTTGACCGTCCCGTCACCTCCCACGCCGCTGCCGGTTTCACCGTTTTTAGCCGTTGCATCTGCCTGTGAGCCGAGGTCCCATCCGCTGCCGATGAAGTCGACCAGAGCCTGGCGTGTCCTAAAGACAGCGACCTGTCGGCAATCCTTTGCTCCGACACCAAAGCCGACACCGCCGGAAGTTACTTTCATATAGGTTTTGCGGCGGGTGGTTTTGTCCACGACGACGCCGTATCCGCCGCCGCCGCTGGCAAAAACGACGCATACATTGGTGTTGCTGAAAACACCATAGCCGGCAGATTCAGCGATTTCCTGCTGGGTGCCGGGCCTTTCAATGTACAAACGCTGCAGTGATTCGCTGGCCATGTTGTCGATGATTTGGCGGCGTTCAGGGAGGGTGTACTGTCTTTTGCTGGGGCCACAACCGGAGGCGGCCAAAAGAATTGTAACACATACTAACAGAGCTGCTGTTTGTTTCATAATTTATCTCCTAAATCCGTTTTGTTGAAGATATCTGCGATACCATAACTTATCCGGCATGAACTGAAAAATCAAGATGTATCTGAGAAGATATTGCAGATATTTAATAGGGTCTTGCCGTGTACACCGGCCGGTTTGAATGGGTTGGATGTCGACCGAAGCGGTACCGTTGACCTGCCGGACGTTGCAAGAATTGCGGAAGAATGGCTTAAATGAAGTTCTTGCGGGGTAATATTGCATTTCAAACGGACGTCCAAGTAAAACCTGGGCGTCTGTTTTTTTGTGCCGGAACGAGCGTTTAAGGCATAAAAAGGCATAAAAAAGTGGAATTAAATCCAAAATCGAGGGCAAAAATAAGATTGCAAAAGATTTTGGATACTGTATAATGCGCGGTCTGAAAAATGGTAAAAACAAAAAAACGGTCCAATGGGGGCCAATAAAGGAATGTTTGAAAGGAAGTTTGCAGGACATGATAACGAAAGAAAAGAAGCAGAAAGTGATCGCTGAGTACAAAAACAGCGACAGCGACACCGGCTCGCCGGAGGTCCAGATCGCGATTCTCACCAGTCGGATCAATGAATTGACCGAACACCTCAAAATGCACAAAAAAGACCACTCGTCCCGTAGAGGTTTGCTGAAAATGGTCGGAAGCCGCTCATCTTTGCTGAAATATGTGAAGACCAAGGACATCAATCGGTATCGCCAGATCATCTCGCGGTTGGGTCTGCGCAAGTAGTTTAATCGAAAAAAAATACCTTTGCTGGTTTTACGGAGAAAGTCCGTACCGGCACATAGGGCAATGAAATTTTTAATGAAAGAAAAAATATGTTCAATGTACACAAAGTAGAAAAAGAAATTGGCGGCAAGCTCCTGACTCTGGAGACCGGCCGCATCGCTCGACAGGCCCACGGCGCTGTGGTTGCACAGATGGGCGAAACAATGGTGCTGGCGACGGCCGTAACCGCGCCGCCGCGTTCGGAAGATATCGATTATTTTCCGCTGAGCGTGGACTATCGCGAAAAATACAGTGCCGCGGGTAAGTTTCCCGGCGGATTCATGAAGCGCGAAGGGCGGCCGACTACAAAGGAAACGCTGACCGCCCGCACGATCGACCGACCCATTCGGCCGCTGTTCCCGGACGGGTACTTCAATGAGGTGCAGATTATGGTGTCGGTGCTTAGTGCCGACCGGGATAATGACCCGGATGTACTGGGGATGATCGCGTCCAGTGCGGCGCTGTCGATCAGTAAGATTCCGTTCCAGGGGCCGTTGGGTGCCTGTCGGCTCAGCCGCGTCGGTGGCGAGTTTGTGATGTTTCCCACATACGAACAGCGGGACGAGAGTGATTTCAACCTGATTCTGGGCGGTCGCAAACAGGCCATTAATATGATCGAGGTCGATGCCAAGCAGACGCCCGAAGATGTTGTTGCCGATGCAATCACGCAGGCACATGGCATCATCGGCCAGACTTGCGAATTGATCGATGAACTGGTCGCCAAGTGCGGACAGGAAAAAGAGATTACGCTGTTTGAACTGGACGCGGCGTTGCAGGCCGAATTGACCAGCGAGATCTCCGAGGCATTTTACAAGGCCTATCAGATCAAGGATAAGTCCGAACGATCATCCGCGATCGGTGAGATTGTGGACGCGGCCCGGGGGAAATATGTTGACATCGACGAGCCGAAATGCACCAAGGTTGAGCTTTCGCGGATGTTCGAGAAGATTCAGCGGACGCAGCTGCAGAAGTTGCTGCTGGAAGGCAAACGTCCGGACGGTCGCGGCTATGAGGATGTCCGCCCGATCAGTTGCGAAGTCGGCGTCCTGCCGCGTTCGCACGGTTCGGCGTTGTTCACCCGCGGCGAAACACAGGCGATGGTCTTCTGTACGCTGGGAACTGGCCGTGATGAGCAGAAAGTTGAAGGGCTGGTCGATGAGTTCGGTCAGGACTTTATGCTGCATTACAACTTCCCGCCGTTTTCGGTGGGTGAGGTTCGCTTCATCCGCGGACCCGGACGACGTGAGATCGGACACGGTGCTCTGGCCGAGAAGGCGCTGGAGCAGGTTAAACCGAATAAAGAGGATTTCCCATATACGATTAAATTGGTCTCGGATATTACCGAATCCAACGGCTCCAGCTCACAGGCGTCGGTGTGCGGCGGAATGCTGGCAATGATGGACGCGGGTGTACCGATCCAAAATCCTGTAGCCGGTATTTCGGTTGGACTGGTCGCTGATGGCGATCGTTTTGAATTGCTGACCGACATCATCGGCGACGAGGACCACTTTGGCGATATGGACTTTAAGGTCGCCGGTACCGCCGAGGGTGTTACCGCGATTCAGTTGGATGTGAAGGCCGAAGGTCTGGCACATGACATTGTGGTTGCGACCTTGAAGCAAGCTAAACAGGCCCGCCTGAAGATTCTGGATGCCATGCTGTCAACCATTGCCCAACCGCGTGAACAACTTAGCGAACATGCTCCGAAGATCGTAACGATCAAGATCGATCCGGAGTACATCGGCAAGATCATCGGGCCTTCGGGTAAGATGATCCGCAGCATCCAGGAACAGACCGGCTCGACGATTGAGATCGAAGAAGACGGTACCGTCAGCATCAGTTGTGTGGGCGGCACCGGTCACTTGGAAGCACGGGATATTATCGAAGCCATGACAACGCCGCCGCAGGTGGGACGTATTTATGCGAATTCGCGTGTGGTTTCGGTGAAGGAATTCGGCGCGTTTGTCGAGATCTCGCCGGGTATCGAAGGCCTGTGTCATGTCAGCGAGTTGAGCAACGAGTTCATCAAGAATGTTGAAGATGTCTGTAAGGTCGGCGATATGATCCCGGTTAAGCTGCTGTTGATTGATGAGCAGGGTCGATTTAAGCTCAGCCGCAAGGCCGCCCTGAAAGAAATGGAAAAGCAAGAGTAATCTTTCTTATCCGGCAGCAGAAAAAAACTGCTGCCGGATTTTTTTATAAATCGGCGGTTGCCGGGCTTGTTGTAGCAGATGAGAAAAAACGCTTCCATTTTGATTGTTGAGCCGGATGAGTCTCTTGCGGCTAAACTGGCGGCGGCGTTCGAAAGCCGGGGGGGCAGCGTTCGAATTGCGCATTCGTTTCAGGAAGCCCGCGGCAATATCTCGCAGGACACCCTTGACCTGGTGTTGTGCGCAACTCATCTGGAAAAAGGCAATGACGGCATCGCGGTGATGGCCGAGGTGCAGCGCAAGGGCCCGACGATTCCGGTTATTCTCATCAGTTCCACCGCGGACATCAATGCGTGTAAAGAGGCGATTAAACTGGGGGCATATGATTACCTGGTCAAACCGCTGGATGTGGATGAACTGGTTCGCATGGCGGATCGGGCAATTCCTTCGATACCGATTGTTGGCGGGGCTGAAGATTTTGTCTTTTCTGGAATTCTAAGCCGAAGCCCCTCAATGCAGGCGGTGTACCGTGTGTTGCGGCGGGTATCGCCGACGAACATGCCGATCTTGATCGAGGGGGAATCCGGTACAGGTAAGGAACTGACCGCCAAGGCGATTCATGTCAATTCTGAGCGTAAGGGTAAGCCGTTCTATCCGATCAACTGTGCGGGGCTGGCCGAATCGCTTCTGGAGAGCGAACTCTTCGGGCACGTCAAGGGATCATTTACCGGGGCGACGGCGGATCGCAAAGGCCTGTTTCAGTTGACGGATAAGGGGACGCTGTTTTTGGATGAGATCGGGGATATGCCGATGTCGATGCAGGCCAAGTTGCTGCGGGTGCTGGAAGACGGATTAGTGATGCCGGTGGGGGGGATGACGCCGGTGAAAGTGGATGTGCGGTTTATCAGCGCGACCAATCACGACCTGGCGAAATTGGTGGAGGAGAAGAAGTTTCGCCAGGATTTGTATTTCCGCATCAAGGGCGTCAGTGTGACGATCCCGCCGCTGCGGAACCGGCCGCATGATGTGCCGGAGTTGTTCGGTCTTTTTCTGAAAGAAGCGTGTGAGGAACTGAAGCGCGATATTCATCTGATCACCGAACCGGCGATGCGGGCGATGATGAGTTTTTCGTGGCCGGGCAATATCCGTCAGTTACGCAATGTAGTGCGGGCGATGGTGGCGATGTGCGATGGGGATACGCTGGACTTGCGTGACCTGCCGCCGGAAATATCGCGCGTCCGACAATTACAGGCACCAAGTGCTTCGGTGGATTCGTATCCGCAGGACGACATGCTGGGCCGCCCCCTGGAGGATGTCGAACGTGAGCATATCCGCCGGACACTGGAACTGACCGGCCAGAATCGCGCCGAAGCGGCGAAGATCCTGCAGATCGGCGAACGCACCCTCTATCGCAAGATCAAAGAATACAACCTGTAAAGCCAACAGAGCCGCGACAGTGATGGAGCGGGTATTTTGAACCACGAATAAACACGAAGTTTGGGAACGCGGGCGTCCCGCCCGCAATGTAGCCGAAGCAGCCTGCTTTGGAATATGGTCTGAAAGACCATCATAATATAGCCCGGGGCAACGCCCTGGGTATCAATGTCCCCAATAAGAAAAACGCCCTGTAAGGGCAATATGATCCCACAACGAACCGCATCCCCCACGGCCAAGCACAGTTTGACCGTGCCACCCTGCTTGGGACTCATCCTTCAATCGGAATCACCCCGGGCACTCGGCGCAAAGGTGGCCGGATTCGGTGTCGACGGGTCGGTATCCGTTGTGGCATCCGTTGTGGCGTTGGCCGGAGCCGACTCCGTGCCGGTATTGGCCAGCGAATCCCGCCGCGGCAGCACGGGTGTTTCGACATATATTCGATCATTCACAGACGGCGCTTACGGCGAGGTGCCATACAGCCAGTTATTGGCGATATCCAATAGATCATTGATATCATAGCCGCTTTGCCATTGTCTGCTGAGTTCGGCGAAATCTTCCAGATCTACTCTGCCGTCGTCGTTGTAGATATCCGTGATCTGGGCATTGCTCAGGGCATCGTCGAACATCCTGACATCGTCCAGTATGCCTTCAAAAGCACCGTAGCTGGTACCGTCGGATGCGGCCAGAGAAACCACCGAGGCCCGCATCAGGCCGGTCTCACCCCTGGTGCCTGTATAAACAATCTTATCCACATTGTCGACCATAATCCGGTAGCGCATGTTAACATCATCCCAGACAAAGGTCAGGAAATGCCAACCGGCGGTAAGGGTATCACGGATATAGGTGCGTTCATAATCCGAACTATATCCGAGAATGGTCAGGGTTTCATCCGTCGCGTAGCTCGATATGCTGCCCAGGCCAATAATGTCCTGATCGGCATTGCCGCCGTATCGCATTAATGTCGTCTTCGCCGTGGCCGCGGTGATATCGGCCGGGAAATAGGCCCACATCGTAACCGTATAGGCCGTATTACCCAGATCGCCTATATCCACCCGGTCGTCTGCGCCGTCAAACTGCAGGGCGCCATTGATCTGACCGGCCGTCCACGTCGGACCATTGACCAGTGTTCCGTCGAAACCGTTGCCCGAAACATCGACCGCCGTCAGGCCGGCACCGTCGTCCAGTTTCCAGTGGCCCACTAAGCCGGGTTCCAGTGTCACCGTCGCGACCAGGCTGTTGTTCGTGCCGTCATTGGCATGATATGTAAACGCATCCGTACCGGTAAATCCGGGATCCGGGGTGTAATCAAACGATCCATCCGTATACAACACCAGCGTGCCGTTGCTGACATCCGTATCCAGCACTGCAGTGATCGGATCGCTCTGAGGATCGAAGTCGTTGGCAAGCACCCCCTCGGCAGCGGCAATATTCAATGTTGTGTCGGGGAATGTTATGTAGGCATCGTCCGCGGCCACCGGTTCCGGACCCGGACCCGCTATGACAAAGCGTTCGATCACCGTTCCGTTTTTCCTCAGGGCCGTGACCGTCATGCCGTTGCCGCTGACATCGAGACGGCAGAAGTGATAGGTTGACTCAGCGGTGACGATGTATGGGTTGTTATTGAAATCCACAGGGCTCAGAGGCGCCCCGCCCCCGCCGGTTGTAATATGAGTCACCCCGTCAACCACGGCTCTGCAATAATTATGATTGTGCCCGCCTATAGCCATCGCACCGTACTGTTTGAAAAGCGGCTGGAGGTCATTCCGAGCGTCAATCGCCCTGGTGCTGGGGGCATATGCATCCGCGTTCCATGCCGGTTCATGGTACATCGCTATTTTGAACGGCTTTGTCGACGAGGACAGATCGCTTTCAATCCAGTTGTACTGCGTGCTGCCGGGGGCGAAGTTCACATACTGGTCGATGACGGTAACATGGATCGGACCGTAATCAAAAGAGTAGTAGCAATTGCTGCCGGCGTACGGCCAATACTGCCTCAGGTTGACTGCAGAACCTTCATGATTTCCGCGGCATCCCATGATGGGAAACTTCGACATGAATTCAAGGGTGTTGGCGTAGGACCGGTTGAAGAACTGGCCGTCCCAAGAGCTTTCGTCATCGTTGCCGTTCCAGTCGGCGGCATGGAGCATGAGGGTCTGTCTGTTGCCAGGATCGACCGCGCTATCATTCAGCGCCCCCGCCAAGACAGCATCATGATTGGTCGGACTCGTACGCGTATCCCCATAGGCATAGAGGGTCACAGCGGCTGCATCGTTTGCAGGGGCCGCCGTGAAAGAGCCCGCCACCTGCTGGGAATCGATGGTGACGCGATAGTAATAGCGTGCTCCCGGCGTCAGGGGCGTGATCGTATAGATGAACTGGTGTTCATCGGTTCCGCTGCCGGATTCGGCCAGCGCCCCGGAACTGCTGCCGTAACTGGGGGTCGGCCCCCATTCCACAGAGGAGGTGCCGGGGGTGGTGTCCGACTGCCATAACACCGTCATCTCCGTGTTGACATCCGGGTAGATCATATACGGTCCCTTGCGGAAGTCCGCCGCCTGAACTGTAACAGCCGCCGTAAGAACTGCAATTACTGCTGTCACTATCAATCTGACATGCATTTGATGATTGTTCTGTAATCCCTTCGCCATTTCATCACCCCTTATCTTTTAGCTAATATTTCCCGTCTTAAATAAGCAAAAAACGATTTATACCCTAAAACATTGACTTGACAATTTTACCAAAAAGCCGGTTGCAAGGTCAAGGAGATTTATCTCTACGACCGTTTTTCCAAATATCGAGTATGATTTCGTTGATAGGTTTGCAATGATGAGCTTTATCAACCCATAGACCCGCCTGTCTGACGGAAATGGTGGTTTTATCTTTTGCCCTTGAGGCACAAACCCGCGGGTTTAGTGTAAGACGATAAAAGTATAGGTTCCGTTCAGGATGGTTCCGTGCAGTTCGAGGGTCAAACAAGTAGGGTGGGCTGTGCCCACGCGGTTTTCGGTGTAGGTTCCTTTGTCGGCGATTCTGACTTGGCCTGTGTTGCTTTGGACGGGGCCTTCGTAGGTCAAAAATCGCAACCGGTGGTCAGCAATGCGTTCGGCGCCGATGGGCTCATCGCCCATCTCAGCAGGAGGGACATTTAATCGCCATGTCCAAAGCGTGTTGTCCGCTTCGAGCATCAGATCCCAATGTACACCCTCCGGAGTGGTATGCTGCTGAATGACAAATTGTTTTTGAATATGATGGGTCATGACATACCCCAAAGTAAACGCGAGAGTCACTAAAGTTGCAAAAGCCGCAGGCGTTAAGATTTTTTACCTAAAATTGCGTCTTTAGCGACGATTGCGGCATTTGCGTTAATATATTTACTGGGCGGCCTGGATGGCGGTGATGGCGACAGTGCCGACGATGTCGTGGGCGTCACAGCCGCGGGACAGATCGTTGACCGGCTTAGCCAGCCCCTGCAGGACCGGGCCGAACGCCTCGGCACCGGCGAGCCGCTGGACGGCTTTGTAGCAGATATTGCCGGAGGCCAGATCGGGAAAGATGAACACATTGGCATTGCCTTTTAACTCGCTGCCCGGACATTTTAACTGGGCGACCGACGGCACAAACGCCGCGTCGAACTGCAGTTCACCATCCACCGGTACCGCCGCTCCGAACAGGGCGAACGCCCGCTCTTTGGCGCGTTCGGCGCCGCGGGCGACCTTGTCAACGCCTTCACCGCTGCCGGAACCCTTGGTTGAATAGGAGAGCAGGGCGACCCGCGGCTGAATGCCGAACAGGAAGGCGGTCTTGATCGTTTCGATGGTAATGTCGCAGAGTTGTGACGAGGTTGGATTCTGGACAAGAGCGCAGTCTGAGAACAGATAGGTTTCATCGCCCATACACATAAAAAATGTACTCGAAATGGTTCGCATTCCCTGAAAGGATTTGATGATCTGCAGGGCAGGGCGGATGGTGTCGGCGGAGGAATGACAGGCCCCGGCAACAAGGCCGTCGGCATGGCCCAGTTTGACCAGCATCGTGCCGAAATAAATTTCATCGGTAATGATTTTAGCGGCCTGCTCAGGCGTCATCCCCTTTTCTTTTCGCAGATTGTATAGTTCCTGTGTGAATGTTTCAAGGTGAGGGCTGTCATTCGGATTGATGATTTGCAGTTGTTCCGGATCGGCGCCTTTTTCGGACAGTTTTGTCCGAATCTGCTCGACGTTGCCCAGAAGGATCAGTTTGGCAAATCCAAGTTCGAGGATTTTGGCGGCGGCGGCGATCATGCGGCCGTCGTTTCCTTCGGGCAGCACAATCGTGCGGATATGCTCCGCAGCCCGTTGGGTCAGTTTGTCAAAGAATTCAGACATAATTTGGCGTATACTTTCAAAAAAAACATCTTAAAAACCCTTGCCCGAATGGGCGAATCAACTGCGAACTAAAAACTAAGAACTCAAAACTCTTAAACTGACCATCGGTCAGTTTGAGTACAACATCTGGTTGCGGATTGTTTTTTAAGAAGTTAATAAACCGCGCTTGTAGGGATTCGAACCCCAAACCTTTTGGTTCCGTAGGGGCTTCGGGTGCAATTTTAAGTCTTTACCATAAAACAGGTTACGCGTATAACTTTTGAAAGAACAACTCGTTACGAGTCCAAATTTGTCCGCATCCATTCTAATCTGTCTGCGTTTTTTTGTCAAAAGTTATACGC